>NZ_JAKRFW010000059.1:0-28392 GCF_022347905.1 Pseudoalteromonas sp. Of11M-6
ATTTTGCTATTTAGTTGTTCTAAATGAGAAATTTTTAACGAAGCTAATATGCTATTTCACCCTTCAAATTGATTAGAGAATTAATTCAATTGGTATTAACCTACACTAAGCTTGATACCAATGCATCAATAGTCTTATTCAACCTAGGTATAAGTACTCTTGACGCATTGGCTTATCATATTGAGCTCTGTTGCTCTTTCAAGCTTTTTGCACCAGTTTACTTAGCTGTTGCGCCTCGTTAATCTATATCAGCATGACGGTAACATATTGAAAATAAAGAGTTCACCTTGTCGCTCTTTGCTGCTCAACCTTTGCATCTAGCCTACTCGCAGCAAGTCAAGCACCGAGACTAGGACATTCCAAGAACAAAAACCAAACAACACCGAACGACAAGTACTGAAGCCTACTCTGTCACTTTGTCGGCTACGAGTAAAATTTGTCTCTCATAGTCTTCCAAGCCAAAGGTAGACGCTAAACTTCCACCATTTAAGTCCATATACATTACCCCAGCTTCAGACGCTAAGGGCGTAGCTGACCAAACGTATGCATACCCGCCTTCTGCTTCAGCGATAGCAAAAATATTAGGAAAAACCGTTTGGTTTACCGCAGGGTTAACACAGGCAACTTCACGGATTGAGTTAAGCTCCTTGATATTAGGCAAACGCCAATTCTTAATACCCGCGTATTGATAAATTGCATGACCTGGAGAAGTCCGGATCTTTTCTGCTGTTTTAAGGGCATCTTGCCAGTACATAGCGGTTGGCATTCCATCACAACTTGAAGTTTGTGCATTAAAAGTTTGCCCAATACTACAGCGCATCCAAGTAAGCTGTGTTGCTCTATCAGTTACTGTACCATCTTTATTATCGATAAAACCTACGCTAGGTGAAGAGCGCTCGATATTTTGTGAACACGCTTGCTCAATAGCCTGTACAGTAAAGCACATTGATAAAGACAAAGTGACTAATAAATATCTCATTTTTCTGCTCCTAAAGTTACAAGCCTCACAGGTAATACACTTGGATATTCACATTCTTGTGCACTATCACAGTATTCATAAGAAGTCGTTGCACCAATATAATCACCGTTAAACCCAAGCGCCCACATGTGGGGGGCATAGTACATAGAAGTGTGCCATTCTATCGATGGCGTTGCTGTCCATATGTCTCCGGCATGTGTTTCTGGGAAGTAATTAACGTCTACTCCAAGTAAAACATCGCCGTCATTCTTATCTGTGCTCGCAAAGTGCACTAAGCTATACAGCTCGTTGAATTTAGGTAACTTCCAGCCAGAGTGTCCACACAACCCGACACCGTTGTTTAGATTGTTTATGTAACTTTCATATTGCGATACTGTGCATACACCTTCTGCATTATCACAACTGGCTTCAGCCACTTCAGCAGGAAAAATCGATTCGCGGTCGCTAGGTTTAAATGCAAATAACGTGTCTTTGTGGCGAATACCTGCGTTTGCATCTTTTACTTCCCAAATTAGCCCTGTTTGTAAGTCTTTTACACAGCTCCATTGTTCAGCATCAGCTGCAAGCATTTCACCTGTACTACTGAGTTTTACATAACTGAAACCCGCAGCACCATCCGCATCATTATTTTGTGTAAGATCAAGGCCATAATCTGCGTCTTGACCTGGAAAGTCCGCAACAGAAGCGGTATTGTAAAAGCCATCTAGGTTAGCGAATGCAGTGACCCCAGTGTCAGTCATAGGGAACCCTACGGACCAGTTTAATGCATTCGCAACAAAACTATCTAGCTGATTAAAATGACTATTGTTTTTTATCGCGGTAATAATATCTGCAAGTTGAATCGCAAAGCCCGCAAGAATAGCCCCCTTATTTTCACTTTGCTGTTGCGCAGCCTGCCACAATTTTACAAATTCAGTATTGAAGTTTGCTAAGTCTGCGCTTTGCGCTGTCAATAAAGTATCCGCTGACAAAGACAGTGATAAGCCATCGTTAAGTGTAGAAACAACAGCCTCAATTGCTCGCTCTCTACTTATGCCTTGTATCATATTCGCGTAAACCAGAGTCGTTGCAGGTGTCATTACGATACTAGCGTCATTCGCAACTGCAGCTGGCGCACTGAGTATCATCACATTGCCTTCTGTCACAATGTAGCTCTGGTTAAGAATTGCAACATCTTCACTTGTTAATGTTGCGGTTCCATCTGTAATTGAAGTTTGCACCTCGACACTGTCACACACTAAGTTTTCGTTGCTATCTGCGCATAAAGTACCGGTTACTGCGTTATCAACGCTGATCGAAACCGAATAACTAATTGGGTCTACCGTTGTCTCATTTTCAGTATTTGTTTTAGTGTCACCACTCCCCCCACCGCAGGCACTGAGACCTACAACCGAAAGCGCAAGCGCAAGCGGTTTCAATTTAAATGTCATGTTTACTCCTAGTGTGTATTTTGAGTCGCCTAAGCCCAATTAAAATTAAACCAATATTTAGCCAATACAGGCTGCCACTCGTGTTGTCATTTATTTTTTCTAGATGATTATCTTGGTCATCTGTATGTTCTTTATCGTCGGATGCAGAATGACAGTGATAATCGGTAACTTGTGAAAGCTGCCAAGCTTTAAGCGTAGGCGTATTAATTAGTTCGGAGAAATCAGGCTTGTGGTCTACAACCTGAAGCTGCCACTGGCCGTTGAATGACTGGCCTTCAAGTGGCGAGAAATCTACGTTTGCAACATCAGAAGGCAGACTAAATTCAAATTTTGAATGTGGGTAGTAGCTTTGATCCCAAATGACTACGGCAACACCCGCAGGGCTAATTAACTTTATACTTACTTGACTCAAGTCATTGTGTTCAAGCTGTAATTCAAATTTAAGGTCATCGCTAACCTGCAGAGATTGCTGCTCTACATCAAGGTAAAAGTTGGTGATCCCCTTACTGTGCACAACTCCACTAGGTTCTCCGGTTGCGTCTTTAAGTATGCCTCCCTCACCTTTTACAACAAATAGATTTGGCTGGCCTAAGGTAACTTCTAGTTGCTGTAGGCTTTGATTCAATACTGGGATCCCTGTCGAATACTTCTCCAATACCGGAACAAAAGCACTCATCCCACAACTCAATTCAAACGCATCATCGAAGGTGATGGAAAAAGTGTGTGTTATCGAATCTCCAGCCTTAATATCGCCAACCTGTTGAGTTGCGATTTTTATTGTTGAGTCCTCAGTTGACGCGAACTGGACATCTTTAAGCGAGTAAGGGCTGATATTTTTGATATTCACGACCACAGAGGGATCTGAGGTGAGAGTATCAATGACCTTGGCTTGTTCAATTACCAATAATTTTGGCAACAAGTTATGATGACTAAAATGCCGTTGTAAAATGTCGGCATAGTGTTCATTGGGGTACAGGCGCTTTGCCATGTCGAGTGTAGACAGCGCTAAATTGGGCATAGTGATCCCCGCCCCTAGGCCAAACATAGCTTCAATAACAATCTTCTCCATGTCATTCATGCCTTTCACACCATAATGCGCTTCAGCTTCTTTGAAGGATTGAAATAATGGTGTGGACCAAAGCTGATCACCTAGGGAACCTGCAACATGAATATGGGCTGGGTAGTGATAATTTGGATTATATCTAGCTTTACTATCATTTAACGTTCTTGGTCTACGTTGTCCAAAACGAGCATCCCAGTTAAACATAACATCCGGCTCAAACTCGTAGCCTTGCGGATCTCGGTAACTATGACTTGCGGCGAGAAAATCGGCATACCCTTCCCCAATTGCACCGCTATCCGCACCGTCGTCATAGGGATTGATGAAGTTAGTAACACTGTGTCCATATTCATGCCATATTACATCAGCATCCTGCGCGTCAGCATGCCCCCCAACTCCTAATAGAATCCGTTTTTGGTGAAATGAATATGCCGACTGGTCATTATAAGAACCTTGTGCATCAATGGTGATCGGCGCATAGTGGATCAACTTATCGCCAGTAAAACCCAATTCCTGCAAATGACGCTGAGCAGAATCGACGTGAAAATAGGCCATTTGTTGTAAAAAGCTGGCAGAGCTATGATGATTTTTTGCTACACCAGCTACAGGTAACATTTCCACAACTTCATGTGGTTCTGCAAAGTCAGTTACTCGAGCATAAGGCCCCGTCAGTGCTAGCTGGTTGCCAATTAGCGTTAAATCTTTAAGCTCAACAAGTCTAAATGCTGCATCTGCAAATTCAGTCTGCGGTGTAAACTGTTGCTCAATGTCTTCACTCATTAAGCTCGTTTTTGGGTCTGGATCAAATAACCATGACTGCTTGATTCGACCTGAGTATTCAGGCTCAACTTCACTTTGGTAGGCAGGAATAGCGCCGCGTTGACCAAGGATTTTAGTGGCATCAGCATCAATAAAATAATGCTGAGTAACGACTTCACCTTGCAAGGTTTCACTTACTAATACGTTCCAAACAAATCTTAAACCTTGCTGCTCAAGCCACCACCCTCGCTTAATTTCTTCTATCGAAAAATGGTCAACTTGTTTATCAATTAATGCACCAACCTGCTCAATAGAAGGAGCAACAGAGACCGTGCCTTCATCCACGTTTAACGTCGAAAAACGAGAAACATACAATCGAAATGCTAGTCCTTGTTGATCCGTTGCAACACTATCCACGATATTAAATATTGGCAAAGCGTCATAAGTAGGCATAAAGCTATAATAATTACCAAACTGACCTTTACGACGGTAAGAAAACTGATATTTTCTTGCTAACTTGGTTTCAAGTAACTGCTCAGCTTGTTGTGAGTTAATAGCACGACCAGTAACAAACTGAAGCTCTGCCGCGGTCGCACCTAGGTGCCACAGTAGCAATAGTAATAATGGTTTTTTCAAGACGGTCACCCTTTAAAATTTATACTGGATAGATGCTCTAAAGTTTCTACCTGGTTGTGAATAGTCGAAGTCGGAATTGGATTGACCAGCAACATCTTGATATCGGGTATATTGCTTATCTAGCACATTGTTTATCGCGGTATTGAATTTCCAATTTTTTGATAGTGTGTAACTTACGGATAAGTCTAGGCTGTGCCAACTTCCTGTTGACTGACAAGGTATTTCTACATTTAAAAATGGGTCTTGGCACGTAGGTAAGTCAGTCATCTGGCTTTGTCCATACCATTGCAGGTTGATTACAAAGTCACTGAACTCATAATTGGCATAAAATGTATATTCGAGCGGAATAAGATTTCTTAGGTATTCTTGCTTGTCTTTATTCTTTCCGTTCATCCAGCCAATATTTGCGCCAAACATTAGTGACTCTAATTGATAAGTTACCTCTGCCTCTGCACCGAACGTATACGCTTCATCGATATTGACAAACTGGCGCTCCATTACTCCATCGTTTAATCTTAAACGGATGTTCACCCAATCGATAAAATCGTCGTAGCGGGTGTAATAAATACTGCTGGCAAAATGCAATTTATCAATTGTTTGCGAAAACCCTAGTTCCAAGCTATCACTGGTTTCTGCTCTCAACTGAGTATTGGCAACAATTTCAAACGGAGGAAAGGCAAATAGATGAGGAATATTGCCATATACTTTATCGTATGGTGCAGCTCGGTAGCCCTGTGCATATGCTCCGTAAGCATTAAAACCATAACTATTTTCATATCTGATTTGTGCGCTAGCTGTGACTTCATTTGAGCTCGTGTCTTCGTCACCTTCAGCAGATAATGCATTATGGTCGTAACGCAAACCAATTAACGCCCTAAAATTACTATTAATCTGCCAATCGTCACCAACATAAGCACCGAGTATCACTGTTTTTGCTGCATTAAACGGTGCGTCAATCGTCACTTTCCGCGTACCATTCTCAATCACGGTATCGACTTTAGGACGCTCATGCTCAACCTGTTCTGCACTAATGCCATACATCAGTTCATGATTGCCAAAAGACTTAGCAAAATCTAATACGCCACCAAAACTGGTCTGAGAAAAACGGTCTTCCGAAAGCAGCTGCCTATATCGAGTCTGAACTTCAAAAAATTGACGGCTGATTAGTTGCTCAGTATCGTTTTCGTGCTGTGTTTTGCGCCAGAACATTTGTCCAAGCGCATCATCAAAGATGAGAGATGAATTCACAGATTGCCATTTAACGCTGTGGCTATGAGTTTGTTGGAGTTCACGTTGTTTTTGAGATTCAACTTGCCACGCACCGTCATGTTGGGGCACGGTTTCCGGTTTAATTTTGTTTTCTGTCTGCTGTGTCAACCAGCTAAAATCATATGTAAAAAGGCCCAAACCTGATTCGTACTGACTACTAAATTTTGCGCTTTGACCTTTAACGTCTAGCGGAGCGCGTGACTCGGGAAAGTTTTGCTGCTCTTCAGCACGCCAGTCACTGACTTTTAGTAAAACAGGTAACCCAAGAAATCCAGTTGCACCAGTGAGTGTGTTTTTAACCTCCGAGTTGGTACCGTTGTACAAGCTCTTAATTGCTAAATAGTTATCTTCACTTCCTAGATAATCACTTGCTTGTTTGGTATTCACTTTAACCACACCAGCTAGTGCACCAGCCCCAAAAAATGTTGAGGCTGGCCCCTTTGCCACTTCAATAGATTTGACGTCTTCCAAATCAAAATTAAATCGCCCAACCAGATCGTTGATGTCACTTGCGCCATAACCATCCGCAGCTCTACTACCATTTTGCAACACCAGTACGCGATTACCTGACATACCGCGAATGGTAATATTTTGAGGACGACCACTATAACCTGTGATCGCCACACCTGGCTCCGTTTTAAACAAATCGCTCAACTGTGTTGCTACAAGCTGCTCAATATCATCATCACTTAGTACAGCCGCACTACCGGAAAGCTCTAACAAAGATTTTTCAGCTTTGTTTGCAACAATTTCTATCACTTCAATGGATTTAGAGTCCGCGTTGGCTGCATAACCGGGGAAGATAATTACTGAAGAAACAAAAGGAACAATAAAGCGAATCATTTTTTACTTACACCCAAAATAACGAGATTGCGAATGATAATGATTTTTATTATTTTATCAACTATAAAATATAACTAATTTTTATAGCTCTAGTAATAAACTTTCGGAATAGAATGTAAGAGCGAGGAAAAGCATTTACAACACATTGTTTTTAATGGAATTTAAAGTTTATTTTGTTTTTACAGTTTTTTACATTCGAAAATAACTCATATTTATTAGCCCACAAGGCCAATCAAAACAGGTAAGTTTATTGCAAATAGGTAAAGTACAGTGAGAACACAACAAGCCTATCTCGACTTGCTGTGTTTCTACTGGTGTTTACAAATATTGCCTTATTTGTAGCGCTATCAAGTGTATGTTTTAGAAGTCAACATAGGTCGAACCAAGGGCTGCAGCATACCCGCAAAGAAAATTCCTACCAGTAGCCACCACAAGGTATAATCAGTTTCAACTTCTTTGCCTTGAGCGACTTGTTCTAACTTTTGACCAGTCACTTGCTCCATATTGGCTTTACTTGCTGTCATATCAACGTTAGGCACAGCTTGCCCAGGCATCAAGGGTACTAAACCAAACCCCGCATTTTGTTGTTCAACATACTCAGTGAACTTTTTATTATCGGTCACTACATCATGTTGATTTGCAATTTCGGTGTAAGTATCTAGCATCTTTTTCAATGTCTCAGGAGAGGCTTTCCAATAGCCTTTTCTAACCGCTTCAAGCATACGCTCAAGGATCTGTGCTAATGCTTCGGCATTATGCTGCTCAAAGAACTCTCGCATCTTCATGTCATACTTATCATCAACATACACGTCAAAGAATTCTTGCCATTGATCGTCCCTGACCGCTTCGGGAGTCATCACTTCCCAACCCCACATGTTGTTCATTCGATCAAGTATTGCCGTTGCCCCAGCATACCCCGCGTCTTGCATTGCCTGTATCCAGCGAGGATGGAAATAGCGACTGCGCATTTCATTGCTCACAAACTGATCTAATGTTTGAGTTTTCTCATGTCCTTTTCGACGTAAGTTCGCTACATACATCTTTGGAGTTTTACCGTCCAGACTGCGAACAGCTAAACCAATTCCACCAAAATATTGAAATGGATCATCATTAGTCATCAAAGCATATAGATTAGTCGAACGAGAAAATACAACGCCATCTGTACCCGATAACACCTTGGCATAGAGTCCTGTTTCTGAAAGATTCTCACTCCAGCGAGATTCATCTTTGCCATAACCGAACCCCATCCGGTCTAAGTAAAGATTCGCAAGCTTACTGTCATCGTCCCACGTATCTGAAGCAAGGCTCATTCCCGCCAAGCCAGTACCGTAAGCACCTGTTTCATTCGAAAAGATCCGTACCGATGAAAGGTAATCAGCATCATCCTCAGATTTTCCTTCCTCTATAAGCTGCTGTTTTAAATTGCTAGCGTGGCGATAAACAAAGTTGTTTTCTTCTTTCATCTTCGCCACTTTATCAATGGCTTCGGCCAACCACAGCATTACGTTAGGAAATGCGTCGCGATAAAGACCTGTTGCCGATATCACCACATCAATTCTCGGACGCCCCAATTCAGAATATGGGATCACTTCCGTACCAACAATATTACCCTGCGGGTTCCATTTAGGCTTTATACCCATCGCGTGTAAAATTTGTGCCTCTAACGCCCCTTGATGGCGCATAGTCTCTAGGGACCAAAGAGAAAATGCGAGCTTTTGAGGATATCGCCCATGTTTTGCCTGATAATCAGCAACAGTTTGCTCTAGCATGTTAACTCCCGCTTCATAGGCTTCTTTTGATGGTACTTTTGCGGGATTAAAACCAAGCAGATTCCGACCTGTGGGCACAGCTGCAGGATTGCGAATAGGATCACCACCGTGACTTACAGGTATGTATTGTCCTGATAATCCATTCAGTAAGCCCTCTAGTTCAGCGATTTGATGGAAGTTATCCCAATAGGTCTTTGCTAAGTCAATTGGTCCTTTAAGGGTGTCAGGTAACTCTAGTTGTTGTTGCCCACCCAACACGCTCTGCAATAACTGAAAACCCTCAAGCGCTTCAAGCTTTACAACGTTACGCTCATCAATTTGTTGCTCTTTTGCGAAAGCTAAACCATGCTCACGTTCATACTCACCCGCAAGGTGAGTAAAGTCGTCCCCAAGCATTTGTAAGATTGTGCTGTATAGATGTGCCTCTTCCGGTAGTTCGCCAAAAATATGGATCCCTAAAGGTTGGCTCATCTGCGCTAAGGTATTAAGATGATCTTGCAACTTACTAATATGTGCATCGAACGCTTGAGATAAAGCCTTTTCGTCAAGTCCTAAGTCTTTCAGCATATTCAACTTAGTTGCGAGGGTAATGATTTCTGCCCGTGTATTCTCACGCGTCAAGCCTTCAGCAAGCATCAGATAATTTGTAATAAGCTCACTAAGTTCAGCAACATCCGTATAAAGCCCTGCTTTGGCAAACCCTGGAGTAAGATGACTTATCATAGTCGCTCGGCCTCGACGCTTAGCTTGCATCGCTTCACCAACATTATCAATAATATATGGATAGAACACCGGAATGTTCCCAATTGCCAAATTCGGCGCGTCATATACAGATAATCCGCGCTCTTTACCACTTAACCACTCTTGTGAGCCGTGCGTGCCTAAGTGAATTACCGCGTCCGCACCAAACGTCTCTCTAGCATACAAATACATTGCCAAATAACCATGGTTAATAACGGACTTTGTGCTGTGATAGGCTGCTGAATGCTCTTTTGCGTTACTGCCGCGAACCCCTTGAGGCAAAATTATCATGTTGCCTAAGTCCATCCGTGGAATAACAAACATAGGTTCACCATTGTGTTCACGCACCATGGTACTTTCGCTTGGCTTGCCAAATTTTTCCACAATTGGCGCTGTAACGTGTTGTGGCAAAGAGTCAAACCAACGCTGATAAGTGGATAAAGGCATATAATCAGCAAGACCAACATCAACCAGTGCTTCAGCATCTTCTCCACGATAATAAGGACGTAAAAGTTTGCCAGCTTGCTCAATAATTTGCTCTGGATGAGCTTGCTTCACATCGTAACCCTTGGCTTTCATTGCATCGGCAATATTCACAATTGAGCTTGGAACATCTAAAAATGCAGCACCTATATTTTTTTCTCCGGGAGGGTAATTCCAGATAAATGTAGCGATTTTTTTCTCACGATTTTTAATATGCGCTAAATTCGCGTGATTAAATGCCCGCTCAACCAGCGCATCAAGCTGCGCCTGCATTACCACCTTCACACCTTTATCATTCGCAGCGATGATGCTCGGATCTACACTCCCTGTATCCTCAGGCATTACTAAGAAAAATGGCGTTAACGAAGGAGAAATGCCAGCATGATCTTGGTTAAAAGCAGCTTCATCACCTTCGGTGTAATTCATTGCATGAATAACTGGCACCCCAATTTGAGCAAACTCAGCACGACGCTTTTCTACGTAGTGAAGTGAGCGGTAATTAATGAGCAAATCAACTCTCGCCCCATTCTCATCCGTTAATAGCTCAGGGTAAGTCAATGACTCGTCATTACCTTCAAAGAAAAAGGCGAGCGCCTTTGCTCCTTTCTTTTGTAATCCATGGATTAAGGTATCCACGATTTGCTGTTGCTCGTAGTCAATTACAGAGCGGTGAATAGCAATCGCGATAACCGGCTGATTGTCTTCAACATCCAACCAGTTAAAGAATTCGCTTTGATTAGCTGTAACGCTAGATTTAAAATCAGGATGATATAGACCTACATTTGGCACTACCTTTACCGGCTCTGGCGCTTCACTCGATAACCCAAATACCTTAGTCGATATGTACAACATCATGTTACGGTAGTTTTGGCTACCTGCATTATTGTAGTATGCGCCCAATGTTGTATGCTGCGACGGGGATAACCCTTGATTCATTTTCATGTTTTCAAGATCCCCTAAAGAGATCACTGGAACCTCTGGATAATCTGTCAAATATGATGTGTAATCTGCAAACATATACTGTGACAGCATAGGATTAATACCATCCAGTAAAATCAACTTAGCACTTTGCCAAGCGGCTCGGATCTCATCTTCTGATTTGCCACGAGTGCTAAAGTTAGTCAGTTTAAAAGGCTGATCTTCGGCCAGCGAGAGCAATAACTCTCCTTTTGATTTAGAAGCATGTCCTGACATCATAATCAACACTTCAGGCTGTTGCTGTGCAAAACTTTGGAAAGAAGACAAAGCTAAAATAAGCAGCGCGAATAGTCGGGTCATCTGTTTGTCTCCTTCGCATTGTTTTCAGTTTTCTTTTCATTCTCTGGAATATAGACAAAACTACCGTCTGCCATTTTATATGCGACCCCGGCTCTCATGCCTTCTCCAGAGCCTATTTCTCCATTAGATTTATATTGCTTAATTTCCTTGCCTTCTTTCACGATCACTTCCATGTTGGGTTCACCGGCGTTTTTTACCACAGTGACATTTTCTGATGTAAATGGACTGAGTGGATTTTGCGCAATAGAAATCAGTAACGCCGCGATAATCACCAAAAAAACATCAACCAAATTTACGGCACTCACAATAGGGTTTAATTCTTCGTCTTCATCTAAAAAGCGCATGGAAATTATTCCCCTCTCAGTTTTCGAATGTTGATCAACTCCTGAGCACACCAACGTTTCTTAACCGAAGCGGGCCAAAAAGTAAGTGTAGAAATAACAAGTCCCCATATTACCGCAGCAAACGCAATAATTAAGTTTTCGCTGATCCCCTGAATGTTACCGTCTGCGAGCGCCTTTAACGCCGGCCCCATTGGGATCATTGTCGCGATAAGACCTAGCATTGGAGCAACCCGCGTAACAATTCGAAGCGTTTCGAGCTGCTTTAATGCAAACACCTCTAACTCATCTTCAGATGCGCTTGGATTCGCAATAAAATAGTTATGAACATGAAAGCCGTTGTGGCTTTGTAACGACTTATTATCTATTCCACGTTGGTATGACAAACGACTTTTCCTACGAATTAAAAATTCGGATACAAAGCGTCCAAGTGCAAAAAATGCGTAAACAAAAAGTACTGATATTACAATAATAACTGGCGTCATTAGCAGCTCAGATACATTGGCCATTAGCATTTCTATTGCTTGTATATTCACAATAATTCCCCTCTATAAATTATCGCGACAATGTACTTGAAAATGTAATAACTTACAACAACACAAATGGAAATTATTATTATTTAGATTGATCTTTTTAATAATAGAGGTATGATCTTCGCAAATTTTAGTAGCAGCTCAGCAATAAAATATTCATAGGAATCTCATCATGCGCTTTGCAAAAACACACTATTTGCGACTACTTATCGCCTCAATTATTGCTTCTGGATCAACGGTTGCGTTAGCCGATAACGCGGTTTCCGCAGATGATTTAGAAGTTATCGTTGTTAGTGGATCTCGTAGTGAGAAGCCACTTAAAGACGTAGCAGCTAGTATCTCCGTAATGTCTAGCCAAGACATCGAAGAACAAGTAATCACCGATGTAAATCAGCTTTTTCAGTATGATCCAAGTATAAAGATTACGGGTCGTATAGGTGGTGCACAAAATATTCAGGTTCGTGCTATGGGCGGCGATAGAGTATTGATCATAAAAGACGGTATGCGCATGAATGAAGGCTATGGCGCGGATGGACTCAACGATATAGTGGGCCGAGGTTTTATTGATACTGATACGATAAAACAAGTTGAAGTTGCGAAAGGAGCCAGCTCATCTCTCTATGGTTCCGATGCGTTGGGGGGTATTGTGGTATTTACCACCAAAGATGCCAGTGATTATCTTAACGACAATGAGCATCTTGGCGCACGTGTAAGGATAGGCTATAGCGACCTCAGTGAACAAACTAATCTAAGTGCAACGCTAGCAGGCCAGCATGGCAATTTTGACCACTTACTGAGCCTAACAGCCAGAGATGGTAAAGAGGAGCAAAATAAGCACAACACCCGCGCTCCCTTTGATATAGACTCTCAAAGCTTACTTTACAAATTAAAATACAACTTCAACGACAAAGATTATGTCAATGTTTCTGCTGATCTGTGGCGCCAAGATGTAAGTGGCGACCTTGCCGATGGTCTATTGGCATATTTCCGTGGTCTAGCTAAATATGGCTACAACATCGCGACGGAAAGTACAGAGACCGAAAAGCACACAGATTCGTTCCGCCTGAGTTATCACAACGATACGGGCAATAGCGTTTGGGACACAGCACAGTTTAATTTGTATTACACAAACAGTGTTCAAGACGATCAAGAGTATGCTTTACTCGATATTAACGCGCCTATGTTTGGTGTTATCGAAAAACGCGACATGTGGAAAACCGGTACTTATGAGCAAACTACGTATGGTTTTATTTCTCACGCGAGTAAAGCACTCGATAAGCAACATACTCTTGGTTACGGTGTTGATATAGAAACCACTGAGAGCCTACGCACAGTACGTGAATACCGAGAAGTGGAAGGCGAAGTCATCAAAGATGACATTACCAATAAATTCCCGAAAAATGATACACTTCGCGCTGGCCTATTCATCAATGACGAAATAAAGCTACTAGATGACAAACTTATAGTTACGCCAGGCCTACGTTTCGATTATTACAGCATGGACCCAAGCGGTACCTTAAAGACCGACGGTACAGAATTTGCGAAAATAGACGATCAACATTTATCGTTTAATTTAGGTGGTTTGTATTATCTAAACAACATGCTTTCTGTTTTTGCTCAGTACGGCCAAGGGTTCAAAGTACCGCCTTATGATCTAGCCTATATTGAACACTACAATCAGGCTTCTGCAGAATATTTATATGAAATCTTACCAGCAGAGGACTTAAGTCCAGAAGAAAGTGACACCTTAGAACTTGGATTACGTGGCCATATTGGTGAATTCACTATTTCAACTGCACTGTTCCACAATAAGTTTGATAACTTCTTGTCCACAGAGCTTATAAGCCGTGAAACCATATTGGATGATGAAGGAAACTTTGCCTATAACCATGACAAATTCCAATACCAGAACATTGATTCAGTTACGATCAAAGGAGCTGAGTTCTCCACCACTTACTATGCTACCGATACATTGTCTGTTTCATTTAGCGCAACATATCAAGATGGTAAAAATGATGAGACAGATGAATATATCAGTTCCATTAATCCGCTGTCAGGGAACCTAGGCTTCAAGTATCAAAATGATATGGTGAGTTCAGATCTTATCCTTAATTTTGCTAAAAAAATGACCAAAGTGAACACAGGTAAATACCAAACTCCTGGATACGGCACGATTGACTGGTTAGCACAAGTTAAATTGGGTGATAATACTGCCGTAAATTTAGCTATCCGTAATCTATTTGATAAAACTTACTACCAACACGGCAATCTTGCAGGCCACGGTATGACAGAAAGCTTAGATGGACTTGAAAGTGCGGGACGAAGCTTTGCAGCCTCTATCCGATATGACTTCTAATACTAATTCGCTTAATTAAGTGAACTATTTTGAGGCGAGAAAACCTTGTCGATAACCCCGGTGAAGGCCAACTTCACCGGTGAACAGCTCTTAGCTTTGCATCTCTACTTGCTTAATTTATCCAAAGTCCGCTATGATTTTTTACGCAGCCAAAAGAGGCTTCCTTCAACGCTTAACCAGGCTTTTTTGCCACCACAATCTATATAACTTAAGACTTCTTCTTTTGAACCCAATGTGTAGCCATATATCTCTTTTTGCTTAGTCTTTTCTTGACCTGTAAGCATCTTGATAAAGTGCTTATTGTACCCTTTGATTGTCGCTTTTAGCTCATTCAAAGCTTTGCTCTCGCCACCCTGCGCAAAATGCATCAGCGCCTCTGCAGATAGCATAAAAATACTCTCTTCTTCATATTCATCAAGGCAAGCTTGTAGTTTATCCCACTGTTTTAAGATGACTAAACCGTTCACATACAGGTATCGACAGGCTTGATTATCGTTTGGATTAAGTCGCAGCAGCACGTCTAGCTCATCAACCGCCTCTTGTACTCTGTCTGCCCAAAAGTAAATCCATGCTTTATGGTAACGAATAAACATATAAGGTCTGGTTTCGTGGATAAGCCAAAAATTGCCTTGATTTTCCTCAATATAATCAGGCGTAATAAAGTCTTGTTCTTCATTAAGGATAAACTGGTCAAGTAAAGGGATTGAATCAATGTGAGTCAATTTGAGTAAGTTCTCAATCAGTGAGTTTCTTATTTCTTCTTGTTCTTCATCAAAATCTTCGTCAAATTCAAATGCTCCGAGCTCGTTGTCTAACTCAGGATCCCAAATTAAAGTATCCCCTAACTCCATAATCGCGCCTGCCAAATAACGCTTTACGTCATGAGCCTCTCGCTCAAAAGGCATCATAGGCTCAGCGTGTGAAAACGCCGCCTTTGCTGCATCTAAGCTTGTAAATCCGGTGAGCTGTTGTTGTAATTCACTTACCGCACCTTTTTGCTCTAGTGACAAGTTCTCAAAAGATACTTTATCCAACGCCTTAAGCAGACCAAGACAAAAGCTCGGTAACGGAGCCCCCTTTGCTAATGATGCAGCAAAGTCTTGCTTAGAGAGCGCACACTCTTTTGGCAACTTATAAGTTTTTCCATCCAAGCTTGAAACACACTGCTCATGCAAATCCATTAAAGCCTCTAACTGAGCACGGTAAATAGCCGTGTAATCACCAAAGAGCTCAGGCAACCACTCGTGTATTTCAGCAATATCATTAATGGCAACTTTGCCTATCAAATAGCCTTCAACAAAATAATAATCCGGTTGATGCTGAGTATCTTGAGAAAAGGCATTAACTGCTTTGCGTAACGCACTTGGAGTCATATTGAATATTCCTTTAACAATTGAATAAGTAGGTAGGAGCCGCTTTACGC
The DNA here is from genome assembly GCF_022347905.1 of Pseudoalteromonas sp. Of11M-6. Taxonomy (NCBI): domain Bacteria; kingdom Pseudomonadati; phylum Pseudomonadota; class Gammaproteobacteria; order Alteromonadales; family Pseudoalteromonadaceae; genus Pseudoalteromonas; species Pseudoalteromonas sp. Of11M-6. The sequence goes on from NZ_JAKRFW010000059.1 coordinate 15,901, forward strand.
GGCGATCTCAACAAAAAACATCGCGAAATAAATCCCCTTCCACCATACTAGATCCCACTGGTAAAAACCACTTCACGTAGGAGCCGCTTCATGCGGCGATCTCTACATAAAACATCGCGGAATAAATCCCCTCATACCATACTAGCTCCCCGCTGGTAGGAGCCGCTTTACGCGGCGATCTTTACATAAAACATCGCGGAATAAATCCGCTCCCACCACAACAAACTCCCTCTGGTAGAAGCCGCTTTACGCGGCGATATCTTACGCCTAATTCCAGAAAACCAATCCCTCACACAACCTTTCGACGCTCCAAACCCCAGCAAAGCGCCAAAGCAAACACACCACTTGCGTAGGTCACATATAAAGGCACTGAGGTGTCGGCATCCTCAGCATACATAAACACACTCGACATCACCCAAGCTACAGCTGCACCAATCAACAGCCATACCGCCGCAGAATACAGCTTATACGTCGGCGCACTTATATAACCCGACAACACCACACAAGCCGCTGCTACACCGCCTATCACCGGCTTCTTCCACCAGCCCGCATACTCCGCCAACATCCCAGCCAAGGTTGCTGACACGACAAAAGTCACGATGACGACCATAACGGACAGTAAAAATTTAAGGGCTTGGTTCATAATTCACCTTTGCAAAATCACGGACTACTGAACATAGTCCACAACATCCATAGATCTAAAGTTGAGATGCTTTTCTTCATGATGTTCTGCATCCAGTACTACTGACAAGTACGGAGCAAATACCATTTTTTCATCCGATGAGAGCTCAAACTCCATTTTAAACATTCGCTTACTTCCTACAGGCACAGTAAAGTAATCAGAGTTATAACTACCATATCGCTTTTCACCTACATAGTATGCAAGTAATCTAGCTTGACTATCTTTGTGGTCAATCGCATAACTTTTATTTCTAATCCTAAAAGCATTATCACGAGGAAGCAGATTAATAGCGTAAAAGGAGCAAGTAAGATTTTTACCGCGCTTTTCACATTTATCCTTCTTTACTTCAAACCCCGCGTAGTGTTGAAAAGTTTTGACGGGGCCATCGTACTCATCGTTGAACATGGAAAGTGATATCCAAGGATCTTTTAGAAACATCCCTGCTGAAAAAAATGTTGCGCATACAAACACAGTTGAAATTGACTTTATGAATCTCCTAAAAGTGCTTAGTCCAGCTCGCTCAAATTGATAATACAAATAACTTATCATCACCACACTAAGCACCAAAATTGGTATAAAGCGAATCAAGCTACTACCAGAATAAAGCACGTAGGCCTTCACTATCTCAACAAGATCAGTTGCATAAGCACCAATAACGATACTGGTTATAAAAACGGTAAAAGCAACAAATTTATTAAATGAAAATAAAGCAGCTTTTTTTACTGTGTTGCGTTGTTGTGACGCTGAGCCATCCATTTGTTTGAGTGTCCTAGTTACTAAAGTTGTGAAATACAACCAAAGTTTTTATCGATAAATCAATTTACAATCCATCTACATAGAGTTCAAGCTATAACCTATCACCCGTTATGTTGATAGAGAAACCTCTCTGGTTGTTAACCAGCTCCTCTTTGACGCTAATAGCTCATATCTACGCTGCGCTAATTCTCAGAGAGTCTCTACACCTCTCTCAATCACGCAAACGTCACAAACTCCTCATTGGCTTTCATTACTTCATACTCTGGATTTCTTGCCACTATAATAGGTATCGTTCTATGGCGATCATGGTATTTGTAATCGAGTCTGCATTGTTCGCCGTGATACGCTCGAGTAATAGCAAATCCCCATCTAAGATCGGGTATTTACCACCGTTCATAGAGTGACCACGAGCATGAGCTAAGAAGTGTTTTTCAAGGTCAACTTTTCCACATCCCGATGGAGCTGGCATGAAGGGCATTTCACTACTTTCACCAGTTTTAAAGTGGCCACAGGCAATTTTTAAATTAGGAAATTGTGGCAGCTGTACTACTTGGTTATCTCTATTTAACTTAGCAACTAGGTCTCTAGGAGAGTGTGTATCAAAAAGTGCATAAGACTTGTTCAAAAAGCTGTAGTGGTTACCACCAAAGTGTTAGATATTTTTTGCCAAACTATTAAAACTAGGGTTAAACCAAGCCCGTAGAAATAACAGCTATAGATAAGCTAGCCTGTTACAAAGAATTACAGTCTCTTTTTATTACTTTACTGGCTTAGTCGGTGTTTTGCCTGTTGTTACTTCGGTGTAGAGATCCTGCGCTACCTTACCTTATATGAAGGTTTGCTTGTAGGCTGGCTATGCGAGGTGCCGATTCGGTTTACAACTTTTCCACATTCACCTACATTGGAAATGTAGCTTGGGTTTCAACAGGAAAGTCGCATGCACTTCAAAAATAAAATAACAAACGAGCGTTCTTATAATACCGGTGGCAGTGAAGCGAGTAGCCTTGAGAGCGACCGTGGGCGTATTATCAACAGTGCTGCGCTTAGACGGCTGCAACAAAAAACCCAAGTGTTTCCGCTTGAGCGCAATGCTGCGGTGCGTTCGCGCTTAACGCACTCGCTTGAGGTGCAACAAAACGGCCGTTACATTGCTAAAAAAATTGTTGATGCGCTGGTGCAGCAAGGTAGGCAAGATTTGCTGCAATATGAAGATAAAAACGGCCAGCAGGTGGATTTGTCTGAGTGTTTGGTCACCCTGTCTGAAATGGCCTGCTTAATGCACGATATTGGTAACCCTGCGTTTGGTCACTTTGGCGAGGCCGCTATCAATGATTGGTTTAAACGCTATTTGAGCCAGCATCAACAGTTTGCAAAAAGTGCTCGAGCGGCGCTTAGGTATGGCTCAAAGGAGAGCAAAGCGTCGGATCTGGCGGTGCTGAATCAAGAAATGGAGTTACTGCTCGATATTTGTAGTTTTGAGGGTAACGCCCAAGCCATTCGCGTTATTCATACACTTTCTCGGCTTAACCTTACCTATTCACAATGTGCCACTGTGATGAAATATACCCGCTGCGCGACTACACCTAAATCAACCGTAGCCATTGATAAGTCTTATTTGCAAAAGAAAGCGGGATACTATTTTAGTGAAAGTGGGTTTGTTAGTGAGCTATGCGACAAGTTACAGATCCAAGTGGGTAATCGCCATCCTGTGACTTATATCATGGAAGCGGCTGACGATATTGCTTATTGCCTTGCTGATATGGAAGACGCTGTAGAAAAAGGCATTATTAGCGTAGATGAGTTAACGGGCTGTTTAATAGAGGAATATCAGAATATCGCGGCAGGGTTTGGGATCACCGATGACAAGCTATTAGAGCTTATGAGTAAAAAACTGCACTATGCCAATGACAAAGCCAGCAAGCATATGGCGAATTTTGATAATGAGTTTTTTATTTGGCTCCGCGTGGGGTTGTTGCACCCGCTTGCAGAACATGCCAAAACGCGTTTTATCGATAATATTAAAGCGATTTACGAAGGGAGTTTTAATGCTTCGTTACTGGAGGATAACAGCCACCTTCATGCTATTGTAAAATCGCTGAAAACGGTCGCGGCCAACAAGGTATTCTCGAATAAAGAAGTCGAGCAGTTGGAGCTTCAAGGTTATAAGATCACCAGCAGCATATTGAATGAATATCAGCGAGTGCTTGATTTACACGCCGACGAGTTTAACGCAGCATTAAATGGCGACCATGACTTTGCGATAGAGTCGCGATTGATTAATCGAATTTCCAAAAAGTATGTTGCGGTATACCGCGAGACCTTGGTGAAGCTTAGTGATGCTGAGCAAGCCGAGCCGATTTTTGAGTTTTATTATCGCTGCCGCCTTATTCAGGATTTTATTAGCGGTATGACCGACCAGTTTGCTTATGATACGTATCGTACGTTAACCGCATTGGATTGAGGTTAATGGTTGAGGGAGTGATCCCGGGTCTTGTTGAAAAGATCGCCGCGTAAAGCGGCTCCTACCAGCGGTGACATTTGGGCAATTATCTAGCGGCAGTGTTGTGTGATGGGAGTGGGTTTACTCCGCTATCTTGATGAAAAGCTCGCCGCGTAAAGCGGCTCCCACCACCGGTGGCATTTGAGGAGTTAACCTGCGATAACGATATGCGGTGAGAGTGGGTTCACCCCACGATATTGTTGAAAATCTCACGGCGTAAAGCGGCTCCTACACAAGATAGTAAACGGATTTATTCTGCTAGAAAAGATGTCTGTCGCGGCGTAAAGCCGCTGCTACGAGCGAGCTAAAAGGTGGAGAAAATCTCACGGCGTAAAGCGGCTCCTACACAAGGTAGCAAGCGGATTTATTCTGCTAAAACAGATGTCTGTCGCGGCGTAAAGCCGCTGCTACGAGCGAGCTAAAAGGTAGAGAAAAGCTCGCCGCGTAAAGCAGTTCCTACACATGGTAGTAAGCGGATTTATTCTGCTAAAACAGATGTCTGTCACGGCGTAAAGCCGCTGCTACGAGCGAGCTAAAAGGTGGAGAAAAGCTCGCCGCGTTAAGCGGCTCTTACACAAGTGGCAATAAAAAGAGGTGCAAATTGCGCCTCCTTTGAGTTTTGTAATCTAGTAGTGCTTTACATGGATATTAAAACGTCACGTTTACACCAAACCAAATATTGCGGGCTTTGTCTTTTACGTTGTAGTCGTCGCTAAATACGACTTCACTTACCACACCACGGCCGCTTAGGTATTCGTATTTACCATCACCGTTTAAGTCGTTGTAATCTGTGCTATAAGACGTAAAGTCTTCATCCAATAAGTTATTGATACGCGCAAATACAGTAACGTTGTCGTTAAAGGTGTATTTAGCACCTAAGTGCAGTAGGTTGTAGTTTTTGTAGTACATGGCTTTGTCTAGATTATTGTCCCAGCCACGGTAACGATCAGAGCGCATTTCAGCATTTAGCGTTAGTGAGAACTCGTCTGTTACTTGCCAGTTTACCGTGGCATTTGCCATGTGTTCAGCGGTATTGGTTAGTGGTTGACCTTCTTGAGGGCCGCTCTTCTGCTCGCTGTCAGTCCAAGTGTAGTTCGCGTAAAGTGAAACTGCATCTGTGAACTGGTAACGACCTGCAAGCTCAATACCTTGGATCTCAACTTTGTCGATATTGATTTTTTGGCTGTAAGTATCGTAACCAAGCTCGTCGTATACGCCCAAATTCACGCATGGTTTTACACCATTGGTTGCAGAGCAGCTCTTGATGGTGTCACCACGGGCGATTTTATCGTCAAACTCTGTTGAGAAGTAAGTGATATTAAAATTGTGGTTCTCTGTTGGGTGCGTCCAATACAATGCTACTTCGTTGTTTACACTAGTTTCTGGTTCAAGATCTGGGTTACCAGCAAACGGCGACGTACCTTGACCACCAAAGCCGGTAATACCATTGTATAGGTCAGTCGTTTGTGGCGTTTTATAACCGGTGCTGATCCCGCCTTTTACTGTCCAATCGTCAGACAGCTCATACACACCGTATAGACGCGGAGAAAGTTGGCTACCAAATACATCGTGGTTATCATGACGGACACCCACTGTAACTGTTAGCGGATCGCTCAGGCTCCAGTTATCTTCTACAAATAGCGAGTACATTTGGTGTTCCTGAACGCCTTGAGCAACGCCAGACTCCATACCAAATACGCCATCTTGTAATTCACCATCAACCCACTGACCGCCCACAACAAACACGTGATCGCCAAGTAAGTTGTCAACTGGAATATCCACTCGCGCGTCTAACGTATATTGGTTACTGTTAAGTGTACGCTTTGGACGTGGTAAGAATGTGCTTTCAGCAAGCGCTTTACGTTCTGCTTCTTCCATATCGGCATATTTACCACTGCCATCGTACATGGCTTGTAGTAGTTTACGCTCTGCAACAGAAAGCGGCATAGTACGGCCATTGTTATCGGTATCAACAAACGCCAATGACACAAAGGTTTCAATATCACCAAATGTACCTTGATGCGTTAGTGACCACCAGCTTCTGTCAAATTCTTGATCTGCCGCATAACCTGCACGTGGATTTACCACCCCGCGACGGTCTTGCCAGATTGATTCGATGTTGTCTTTGGTGCCAAGCGGATAGGTAATTTTGCCCGACTCAACGTCATAGTTTGGTGTATTATCGTACTCTTGATTTGAGATATCATAATCAAAAGTAACTGTGTGGTTGTCATTTGGAGTGAATACAAACGTCGCGCCAAGTTGTGTATTGGTGTTGTCAACCGTTCTACCACCACTACCAAAACCGAGTTCACGATGATGCAACTCACCATTTGGATCGGTTGCAGGTGCAAACTCAGGGTTTGATGCTTGACGCTCATAAATACTACCGCGAGCAGAAAAGTTGAGTAAACCTTTAACTAAAGGCCCATAGATACTGAAATCTGTGGTAATGTCATCACCAAACTGGTCGTTTGTTTGTAGGCTTCGGCCAAAATCGATGCTGCCAGTCCATTCATCTACTGACTTTTTAGTAATAATGTTGATTACGCCGCCCATCGCATCTGCACCGTAAAGTGTAGAGGCAGGTCCCCTAATGACTTCAATACGCTCAATGGCACTTTTAGGTGGAATATGGTTAAACGCGTTACCACCAAAATTATTTGGGTAGATATCACCGTGGTTGTTTTGACGCTTACCGTCGATAAGAAGTAGCGTATATTCACCTGTTAAACCACGCATACTCACGCTGCCTTGGCCGGTTTTATCTCGAGTTGTGCCAATGTCCACGCCTTCTTGGTACTTCACGGCATCAAGCAAAGTCGTATAGGACTGAGCTTGAATATCCTCAGCCGTGATCACTGAAATACTCGCTGGTGCTTCTGGTATTTTTTGCTCAAAGCCGGTTGCAGTTACAACGATGCGTTCCATATCTGGCTGCGCTTTTACTAAATCTGCAAAAGCAACAGGACTAAGGGCAGAAAGCACCAAAGCAGAGAGTACACCACGTTTAAAAGGCGTGTTTGTCATTGTTAATATCCCAAAATTTATTGCATTAAAGTAAATTTTGGCGAGTACTCTAAATGGAAACTGAACAAAAGTCAAAAATATTGATAATTAATCTCATTTGCATTTTTGATTTAGATCACATTTAAGGGACGTTGTAGGTTTATTGATTTTTCTTAGTCTTGCTCATGAAGAGATCGCCGCGTAAAGCGGCGATTTTTAGAGAAAAGATCGCGGAGTAAATCCGTTCCTACAACATACTTAAACCCTTGGTGGGAGCCGCTTTACGCGGCGATAATTAGAGACAAAATCGCGGAGTAAATCCTCTCCTACCACATATTCAAGCCCTTCGTGGGAGGCGCTTTAGGCGGCGATCAGTAAAGAAGAGACCACCGTGTAAAGTGCTTCCTACGTGCTAAACAGTAAACTCCCTCGCATTATCGTTGAGACGGTGGCTGGTTTGCTCTAACTGCTCAACAATGGCCATAAACTCATTCATCCGCTTAATCGCTTCTTTAGAAATATCACTCAGGCCATTGATATTGGTGTTAATGTCTTCGGTTACCGATAACTGCTCCTGTGAGGCGGTAGCAACCCCCTGAGTCAAATCTTTGATTTTGCTTACAGCTTCAAAGATGCTGTCGAGCACTTCGGAAGATACCATCACCTGCTCTTCCGTCGCTTGCACTTGGTGCTGACTTTGCTGAATGGCGGTATTCGCACTCCCCGCTTTGGTTTGCAGCTGGTTGATGATATCGCGAATTTCTTCTGTGGATTTTTGGGTTCTTTGTGCAAGGGTTCTTACTTCATCTGCAACAACAGCAAAACCGCGGCCTTGCTCTCCCGCCCTTGCCGCTTCGATAGCAGCATTTAATGCAAGCAGGTTAGTTTGCTCCGCAATAGCCTGGATAACGCTCACTACATTTGACACTTGGTCACTTTGCTCAGTCAACTCTGAGATAATATTAGCAGTTTCGTCAAAGCGCACTGACAACTCACTAAATTGCTGGCTGGTTTGCGACATCACTTCCATCCCCCGCTGTGCTTCAAGTTCAACCTGATTGGCATAATCTGCGGTACTCACTGTGCTGGACGTGACCTCATTGAGTGTTGCGGTCATTTCTTCCGCAGCCGTGGCGATGGTTTCGAGACGGGCATTTTGTTCTTCGCTTATCTCTTTGTTACTGCGAATAAAGTGCGCTACTTCTTTGGAAGATTGCGACATCGCGCCACCCGCTGAGCCGATGTTCGTTACTGTATTTTTAAAGCTACTGAGCATACGATTTACGATATTGGCCACCGCTTTAATCTCAGTTGCACCGCTTTCGTCTACCGTTTTTCTAAGATCGTTTGAACTGCCTATCTCTTCAAAAGTCCTACCAAGTAACTCTATCGGTTTCACGATACGACGACGAACTAAGTACACGCCAAATAAACTGAAGCATACGGTTATCACTAACATCATCATAGCCCACAAAACATAAGACTCTACAGCACTGTGAGCTCGCACAACATTTTGTTTGGTGCGGCTTTCAAGTTCAGTAAAAAACGATTCAACTGGCTTCATGATGTTGGCTTTATAGCGATGATAATCATCACTGTGGGTAAGCTTAACCGCTTTGTTCAAATCGGGCTCGCCTTGAATGGTGTAATTACCGGCACTATCTTTAAACTTACCTTTTACGGCGTTCATGGCTTCAACTTCTAATGCAACAAGGCCATCGGAATTGGCTTGTGCCTCACTTAAGTAGTTGAGCTCTTTTTGGCTAAAGCCCGCCGCTTTCATGGCATCGAGTAATACTTCTCGCTGACCGTCTGGTTTTGGTTTCTCACCATAGTTAAGCACCAAATCCCAATAAATTTTATGGTAGCCTTCAGGCCTTGGCTTTTCACCATTACGGATCGCTAATACATCCATATACATCTTTTCGTATTTATCGTTCCCAGTTACCGCATAAGTTCTGCCCAATCGCGTTAAATCGTCGGAGCTTTGTCTTAATTCGTCGGCCAGTTGATAAGCTTTATATCGGTTGTCCGCCATTTGCTCAAAATCAAGCAAGGCGTTGTACATGTTAACAACCAATAAGGTAACGATGACGACAAAAACAATAATGCCACCGAATATAGTGGTCATGAGGATACGGATAGAGTTTAACTTCATGATTCTAGCCTTTATTGAAGCGTTCACAATAAAGACTAGTGCAGAGGGTGAGATTCTTCTAGTTTGAAATTGGGAACAGATCAAAGCTGAGAAAGTGCTCAGCAAAACACGGCATCCTTTAAAGGCAACCAACACTCATTCAAAACTTTAAAATTACATTTAATTCACTATAGTTACAAAAGCACAAATTAAGCTTACCTCTTTAATCCTGCAGTCTAAGGATCGTATATCAAATGATAATTATAAGGAATATGCTATGAAATATACCATTGTTGCGCTCTCTGTACTGCTTGTTGGTTGTAGTGGCAACCCCGAATATTCGTATATTGGAGATAGCCGCATCAATATGGCTGGAGCTTCCCAACTTTTTCCGCATGCGGAGTTTGTTACGATCGATTTAGCTAGACAAATCGCGGACGACAAAAAATTACAAAAATGGGAACATGATAATGGATTTTATCTCTATGGATACACTGTAGAGACGGCGGAACATCAAAGAGGTCGAAAAGTAGAGAAAGCTGTCAACTATAAACCCATATTAACTGATAAAAATTTGCATTGTGAGCAAAACAGTGACCCCGGGAGCAAACCCTGTATTCTAGCTAGGGCTCGACTAGACTACGCTTTTGACCTATACAGTAAAAATGACCAACACACTCAGCAACAAATAAGAAATGAACTACAAGATCGGATCATCGCGGCATCTGAACAAAGATGTAATGTCTATAGGATGTACTTAAAACGCACTGAGTCACGCAATAATTTTATGCTAGGTACCTTAACAACAGTGTTAGGCGGTGCTGGGGCGCTTTTTACGAACCAAGTAGGCAACCGCATTCTTTCTGGCCTAGCAGGAATAACGAGTGGTGTTAGGGCTGAGTTTAACCAAGCTTATCTGGCAAGTCAGGCAGCTCAAGTGATCACTAAGGGGATAACAGCTAGACGAAATGAGTTACGAACAAAGTTGAACGCTAGGCGAAGTGAAAATACAACACAATATACGCTGCAAGCAGCTATCGCTGATGCCATACACTATCACGGTGCTTGCAATATTTTAACGGGTTTGGAAGCTGCTGAATCAGCCATCGAGAGAGTAGAGAATCCTGGCTTAGATTTAATGACTAAGTCGCTCTATAAAAGTCGCCATGTAGAAGAGATTTTACAGGGAAAAACACCTGAGCAGTTTAAGTTCCAAAGCTTTTCCGAATCCAAATCGACTCAACCAGAAAAGACAATGGCGCTACAATTTGACACAAAACTCGCCACTTTAGGAAGCAATTTAGTCCAAGCATTTTATGCTAAAGCTGAAGAACGACCACATCTGCAAGCTTTACTTTTAACGCTCAAAGACGAAAAGACAGCTGCAAGCAAGAAATGGATTGAAGCTATCAACGAGAAATACGTTGATTACTTGAACAAAATTCAAAATGCGTACACAGAAGAATTAGACAATCTCAACAGCTATACTGATGAACAAGACATATTAGCATCTCAGTTAAGACTAAAGGCGCTAGAAACACAATTACTCGCCCAACAAAAGCTCGTTTTACACCAACTAGAAGCATTTAATACCGCTCTTGATAGCGTTACAACCAATACCAAATCTCTAGCGCCTACTTATCAGTATCTTTTTGACTTTTTACCAACCTTTCCATAATTTATCAAAAAATAGATTAAAGGAGGAAGTGCTCCCCTCCTTTTTTACATAATATTAAATACTGGCAGGCATGCCCATGCAGCTTGCGTAGTAAGTGGTCGTTGCTGGCCAATCAGAGAATACGCCGATTACGCCAACCTCTTTGGCCAATACATCTAGCACTTTAAAGGTATCACCATCGTTATCTATCATCGCCTCACCTGACAGACTTCCGTTGATGCTTTGGTAATACCAACCACCACCGCTAGCTAAGTGACCAGAGCGCTCTAGTGTCCAAGTGATGATCCCAAGCCCTGCTGCTTTTGCAGCTTTGGCATATGGTGAGGGAACGATTTTCCCCCCTTCTTCGGTTAATAACATCCAAAGTGGCGGTGCGATAATGTTAACACCATCCGCTGCAAGCTCTTCCATCGTTGGTGAAAGTAGCTCTGGGTTATGCACGATTTGCTCTGCTGATACCATGGTTTCATTGTCTACTGCTTGCGCTTCGTATCTGTCGTCCAAATACACTGCCTGTGCACCAAACTCTGGATTTTCTTTTATCCAATAGACGACATCGTCACGATTAAATGACTGCGCCCAGACATTTTTTGGATCTACATTTGCAGCTTTATATTCGTCGATCATTTTTTGTGCGTAGGCTTCTTGTGTAAAACCGTCAAAAGGCATAGCGACAGACGGAGTCTTCAGCTCTGGCGTCATTTTCACGCCTAAACTTTTAAATAACTCAATACTCTGGGCATGGGTCATTAAAGTGCCACGGCTCGAATATAAATCGGTGCGCCAATTTGCCGTGCCATCCATATATTCCTCTACGGTTGTGGCCATTGAGTTTGCGGCATCCATTTTACCTTTTAATGTCTTAAACTCAGCCAAAGTAATGTCACTGGTACAACACATCGCTTGGGCTGCAATTCCATTTTCAGGATCGCCTGGTACAAATGGTGTTGTACATTTTTGGCCTAAATCCGTTGCTAAAATATTTGTTGTAGTGTGTAAATCACATTGTGAATGGCGACAAACCAGCTCTTTGTCTTTGGTAAAAGCGACGTCACACTCTAAAATCCCAGCACCCATTTTAGCTGCCGCAATATAAGATTCTTTGGTGTGTTCAGGAAACTGCATTGGCGCACCACGGTGTCCAATTGAAAAGTCTGTTTTATAAAAAGGTCCGTTAGCACACTGCTCAAGCTTGGTTTTGAGTGCACTGTCTTCCATATCTTGAATCAAGAAATCAGGACGTGTGCCCACTTGCATGGCACTTGCGCTACCTGCTGGCACTTCCACAATTACCGGAACTTCAACGACTTTTATTTCAGTCTCCGTTGTGATCACCGGCTTTTCAACCTGTACAACCTCCACAGAATCATCATCACATGCACTCAGTAATAATGCAGCTACGATCGCAGAACAAACGCTTATCTTATTCATTGTAATACCATTATTATTTTAAAGAAGGCTTACGCTAGACGCTTTGTATTACGATTACGGGAACAAATCATGATTTTTTAGTTACATATTTTTAACTAAATATAACTCCCTTGACTGGATAATGGTTGTGTAATTTGAATATAAAGAAAAAGAGCCTGCAGTTAACAGACTCTTAGATGCGAGATAATTACCTAAGCGATTAATTAACCTGAGCTGCGGATAATTAATGCCTTTCTAGCAGCCAGTTTTAGCGCTAACTGCGTTGAATTCACTTCCAATAGCCAGCTATTGGTGCGTAA
>NZ_JAKRFW010000060.1:0-27881 GCF_022347905.1 Pseudoalteromonas sp. Of11M-6
AGGTTTATCTTTTGCTTCTGTTAATGCAATGGCGGGTGAAGACTTCGCAGCGCTAGATACAGATCAAAGCGGCACAATCAGCATGAGTGAAGCACAAGCACACACTGCACTTGCAGAGCAATTTAAAGCGCTAGACGTTGATGCAAACGGCGAGCTAAGCGAAACAGAATTCGCAAACTTTAAAGGCTAATTAGAGCTCGAGAAGTAGATTTACCGCGCAAGGGAGTGACAGAGGAAAAGGAACTGATGTCAGGGAGCAGGGAATAGAGTTCAAAGATTATGATTATTGTTGAGTTATTTGGCAACATTACTGATTTGTTCAACTAAGCGCCTTTTTTCGGGCAAGTTTAAACAAACTGGTATAAAGGAATACTTACAGCGAGGCATCGCTATCAGAATCTTTGAGCTCCAAATTGAGAGTTTGGATGTCATTAGGGAAGTAAAGTGAAGGATCATAGTCGGTAAGAGTAAGGCGGTTATTCGCACCGCACCCAAAAGCTTGGCTTAATAGCCAAGCTTTTTTTGTTTTTCGTTATTTTTTTATGCTCAGCGAGCCGCAAACGCCCATTAAGACGGCGAGTATTAATATAGAGTGAAACTTGATTGAATAGATAACATTAAGTCACGCTTAGATATTCTTTTTCCCCTAATCGAAAGTCTGATAAACCTGCTTTAGCCATGTAAAAGTTAGCTTCTAGCTTTATTTAACGTTACAGTCGATCTAAACAACAACTCCAATTCAGTTGTACTAGCATCATAAGCGTAACTTTATTACGCAAAGAAGAGTAACATTGGCTAGACGAGGAAGCGGTTTAAGAACTGCAATAAAGGTTGTTAAAGCAATCGACAGAGCTAGTAATCAAGCTGCTCGTGAAGCTCAACGTAGAGAGAAAGCTAGGCGACACTCCTCTTCCGGTTGCTGTCAGTATAAATGGTGCTCTACATAAAAATCACACCTCAATCTACCCAGCAAGTCGCTTTTACTTATCGAAACTCCATGCCAATTAAAGTGCTACCTTTAAAAATCTAGCACTGCGAAGTAGGAGATGCTTTACGCAGCGATTTTTGTGTTTTTATGTTTGATGGTTAGTCCTAAGTCGCCAATTAGGTGGTATAGATATATACGCTGCTAACTCAAAACGTATTCAACGCTATAAAATGGGTAAACTAGCAACTCAAAACAAAAAAGTCGCCCGAGGGCGACTTGGAAACGTGACATCATGTAAAAACAGGGAGAAGAGACCTCAATCGATTATTTATTTTCGATGAGATTGCCTTTGCCAATTTCAATCTTTCTCGGCTTGAGTGCTTCTGGAATTTCGCGCTCAAGGTCGATGACTAACAGGCCGTTTTCAAGTCCTGCGCCAATCACTTTGACGTGATCGCCAAGTTGAAATTTACGCTCAAAGTTACGCTCTGCGATACCTTGATGGATAAATTTACGCTCAGCTTTGTCTTCTTTGTTTTGCTTTTCGCCTTTCACTGTCAGAGTATTGTTTTCTGACTCAAGGCTAAGCTCTTGCTCGGTAAATCCGGCAACAGCCATGGTAATTTGGTATTTGTCTTCACCGGTGGCTTCGATGTTATATGGCGGAAAGCTTGGTTGCTTTTCGTTGCGTGATGCTGCATCCATTAACTGTGCTAAATGGTCAAAACCGATGAATGAACGATAAAGTGGAGATAGGTCTACTGTACGCATAATTTGTATCCTCATAAAGCGATCATTAAGCTATTTATTGCTTCTATTAAAGCCAATAAATAGCATATAAAACATTTACTTAGTTTGGGTTGGGGCCCTGTCGGCGTCCTCACAATACTATCTATGGACGAGGCAAATATTTTTCAAGAAACTTTTTTAAAAAAGTTTTTATTTACCTGAATTTTATAAGATTCTTTTTCAAGAAAATTGTCTTTGCAGGTAAAGAAGCACCATCTGATGCCTCTTTTTTATTGCGTCATTTAGGACTTAAGTTTTGCTGTCTCAACATAGAGACTTGATCAAACCCTATTCCCCAGTCGTCAGTTTCAACTTCTTCTATAACGACAAAAGTAACATGTGGCGCTTTATCAAGGACATCCACCATAAGCTGAGTTGCACCTTTTATTAAGGCTTGCTTCTGAGCAGGTGTAACGCCTTCCTTCGTGATTTTAATATTGATGATTGGCATTGGTTATCTCCTACAGATCATCATACATTTTGTTGACGATACGCCATTGTCCATCTTCTTTAAGTAAACCAATAAAGTCGATATAGTGATGTTCAAACAGTGGGCAATACAGCTTGACCATTGCTTGATGGTTTACAACATCCACCGACAAAATACGGTAATTAAAAGCAGCGCTTTGGCTTTCGGGCGTTTGTCGAGATGAAACCAAATCTAGCCACTGTGATTTGGTGCGCCTCATTCCTGGAGCTTTGAGCACCGCGTCAACGTGGAAAACTGCATCCAACTTTTTAATATCTCCTTGGTGTAGCCCGTCAAAATATTGTTGAATAACCGCAGTTACTTTGTCTAAATCCTGTAGTTTGAAAATAGGCTTAGTCATATTAAGCTCATGCGTCTGTACTGTGTGCTTGTTCAGCTGCTATCGAGGCGATAAAGCTGGGCCTTGCTTCAACTGCAGCTAACATTTTGCTGACTTTTTCTGGAATGATAATGTCGACTGGAAAATAGGCGCCCCAACGCGCATATACAGCCAGCATGATATCCGCAGTGGAAACCTGATCGCCGCCTAAAAATGATTGCTGCGCTAACTTTTTCTCGACTAACACCCATAATTCGTTGATGGCAACCGCTGCCGCTTCTAAAAATGGCTGGCGTGCATGCTCATCAGCGATTGCGCCTGTGGCAAAAAACAGACGATTGTAAGCCGGGTGCATAGTAGCATTGGCAAACAGAATGTTTTCTATCGCTTGTTGCTTTTGAAGAACATCAGCTTGAGGAAGAAGGTTATTTTCGTGTTTATTGAGTAGATAAAGTAGGATTGCAGCGCCTTCTACTAAGCAGTTTTCGCCATCGTTAAGAACCGGGATTTTACCTGTTGGGTTAATGGCTAAAAAGTTATCAACACCGCGTTTGTCAACCAGTTCGAAGGGTTGTTTTAATTCTCTTAATATGACTTGCGTTGCTAGCGCACAAGCACCTGGTAAGTAATATAACGTATACATAATGGTTTTCCTCATTTGCTTCTTGGCTAAAAGACAAGCTCAGTGTATAAACTAGATGTTGTTTGATATATAGCTACAATGAGAACTAAGAGTTCATATAGTGGAAACAATAATCAAGGAAAGTATGAACAAGCTACGAGCGATAGAAATGTTTGTAAAACTGGCTGAGGTACGCAGTTTTACTCGTGTTGCAGAGCAATATAATACATCCAAATCCATGATCAGTAAGGAGATCAGCCGACTAGAAGCTGAGCTTGGTGCGCGGCTTATACATCGCACCACGCGCAATTTGCAGCTCACGCATGTGGGAGAAGGCTATTTGCAGCGTGCTAAGGATATTCTCAATAAGTTAGAGGATGCAGACACCTTCATACAAGAGTCGCAGCAAGCACCAAAAGGTAAGCTAAAGGTGAATGTGCCAATGGTGCTTGGGATCACTGACTTGGCAGCAATGTTCGCCGATTTTATGCAAGCGTATCCCGATGTCGACCTTGAAATACATTTAGGAGATGAGGATATCGACTTAGTAGAACAGGGATTCGATTTAGGTTTTCGGGCTTCCAGTCGTCCGTTTGACTCAAGTTATATAGGAAAAGAAATTACTCAATTTAGCTATCATGTATGCGCCTCACCACAATATTTAGATAGTCACCCTGCAATCGAATCAGCACCAGATTTAATTCATCATAATTGTTTTGAATACAGCTATTCAAAACGCAAGAACTTATGGCCATTAGACGAAGGTGTGCGAATAAAAGGCTCCCTTAAAGTGAACAATGTCCTTTTTATGTTGCAGGCAATTAAAAGCCATTTGGGAATAGGGGTTTTACCTGAATTTGCCTGTAGAGAAGCACTTGAAAAGGGCGAGGTAGTTAGTATTTTGCAGCACGCTGACAAGCCAACGCTAGCCTTATATGCACTGTATCCCGCACGCCAATTTGTGCCAGCCGCGGTACTTCAATGTATCGAGTTTTTACAGGCTTGGTTTAAGCGTGACGGGCACTGATTGTTAAGCAAATAAGGTGGTTTACATTTCTTCATTACTTTGCCACATTAACTACTGGTTTAGATGATGGAACAATCAATGAAATGTGATAAACAAAATGCCAATCGAAAAATAGGTCTGGGGCTGGCTATCGGCGCAGGAATTGGCACAGCCGTGGGCGTTGCATCTGGGCAAATCATGTACACCTTACCTATCGGCATTGCGATGGGAATATTGATTGGACGTAAGTATTTTTAATCTAATGAGCTACTCGCTACGTATCTTTGCTTTTAATTAGGGGAAGGTTAAGCAAGTGCAATTTAGTGACTCAGAAATTTCTAGGATCATTGAAATGGCGTGGGAGGATAGGACGCCATTTGAAGCTATTGAGCGACAGTTTGAGCTCAGTGAACCTAAAGTGATCAAATTGATGCGTTGTAGCCTAAAACCCGGTAGTTTTAGGCTATGGCGGCAACGAGTAAATGGCCGTAACACTAAGCATATTAAACTTAGAAGCAAAGCGGTCAATCGCGGATATTGTAAAACCCAATACAAACAAAGGTAACGCGTTATCTAGACCTTTGGGTATTAGTCTTTGCTTTATTGAAGGTCGCTTGCAAGTAAGCCGAATAGTGCAGAGTCTGAGACTTCACCAGCAATTTCCCAGCGAGCACGTAAGTGACCTTCTTTAGTAAATCCAAGTTTTGTTAGCACTTTGGCTGAGCCGATATTAGCAGGATCAATTTCAGCTTCAATACGCCTCAACTGTAGTGTTGAAAAAGCATAGTTAATGAGTGCAGAGCCCGCTTCTTGAATGACACCTTGCCCCCAGTGAGATTTGGCAATACCAAAGCCAATTTCGGCGCGATGTGACTCTTTATCCCAGCTAAAAAGTAAACATTTACCAATTAATGTTTCATCACTTTTCGAAACAATGGCCAGTGTGATCGCTTGTTGTGTAGTCAAATCTTCATGTGATTGCTTGATAAATTGCGTTGCATCGTCAAGGCATTCCCAAGGTGGCGTGTTCCAATAGCGCATGACGTCTGCGTCTGAGAATATGGCAAATAGCGCTTCGGCGTCTTGTGAGGTTAAGGGTCTAAGTGTGAATCGCTCGGTGTCGAGTTGGATTGTAGTTAATTGCAATATCTTTTTTCCTTGATAAAAAAGGGCGCAAATTCGCGCCCCTAAACAATAAGCTGCTTGCTTACTTATTTATTTGCGTCTTTAACGGCTTTTAGCTTCGCAGCGTGGTCAATTTCGTAATCTGGCATGTCTTTTTTGCCTTCGATTAGGTAGTTGTCCATCCAGCGCATCAAGCGCAAGCTGTAATCGTATTGAGCCGCAGCTTTGCGGTTACCGTGGCCTTCGCCTGGATAGTAAACTAGACGTACGTCTTTACCTTGCACTTTCATATAGCGATATAGCTCCATAGACTGTGCTGGGTGTACTCGCGGGTCATCTTTACCATGCATAATGAGTAATGGCGTCTTTGATTGACCAGCCCAGTAAATCGGACTGCGCTCTAGGTACCACTGCCACTTATCCCAAGGGTAAGAGCGAGCGTGCACTAAGTACATTTCGTTTGAGATATCGGTAGTACCAAACTTAGATAGTTGGTTTGTTACCCCAACAAACATCACGCTTGCTGCAAAGTGTTCGGTTAGTTTTGTAGCACCCCAAGCTGAGGCATAACCGCCGTAAGAGCCACCAGTAATACCAACACGCTTAGTGTCTACTAAACCGGTATTGACTAGGTATTCTTTCATATCTACTAAGTCGTCAAACTCTTTACCTGCGTAGTCGCCTTGGCCAAGTTTTGAGTAATCAACGCCTTTACCTGTCGAACCACGGTAGTTTGGATAGAATACCGCATAGCCGCGTGCTGCGCCCATTTGACCCGGATCTGAATAGCTCGTGAGCCAGCCATTCTTATCGTGGCTTTCAGGGCCACCGTGCACCGACATGATCAGTGGATAACGTGTACCTTCTTGGTAATCAAGTGGATAAATTAATACGCCACCAATTTCAACGCCATCGCGGGCTTTGAAGTTAATAGCCTCTTGTTTTGCAAACCGTTTGTTGTCTAACCACGGGTTTGAGTTTGATAGACGAGTTGCCTTGCTTGAGCGGATCACAAACACTTCATTTGGGTGCTTAGCGGTATTTGCACGTAGGGCAATGGTTTTGTCTGAGTCAGAGATAGATAGATTCGATGCGATAAACTTACCTTCTTTGATAAGTTTCTTGTATTTGTTTGAGCCAACTTTAATTTGGCCAACAAAACTCTCAGCGCCGACGTTTGCGACAAAAGTCAGCTGGTTTTTGCGGTTTGACCACTCAAAATCACCGATGTGACCCATAAAGTTTGGGATCCACTCTTCTACTTTGCCGCTTTGTGCATCGGCAAGGTATAAGCGACCAGTTGCCGGGTCATGCTTGTCTTCAGCGCCTAAAATCGCGATGTATTTACCATCGTGAGAAAACTCTGCGGTACCAAGCTTACCTTCTGTTTTGAACGAAGTGGTAATTTGTTGTGTTTTCGCATCAAGCACATGCCATTGTGACTTCATATACTTGTCATCAATAAGCGCTGTTGGCTGGGTTTTTACCAGTAATTTAGAGGCATCATCAGCCCAGTTGATTTCACTAACATAGCCTTCGATGTTCAGTGCCGCTGGAGTTAGCGGTTTTTCTGATGCTGCAAGATCAATGATATGAAGCTGTTTGTTTTTTAAACCCAGTTCATACACTTCAGCCATAAAACCAAGCTTTTTCAGCTCTTTTTCTGACTTATCGGCAGCTGGCATTGCAAGGATTGCAACCTGTTTGCCATCAGGGCTTAGGCTATAAGCCGAGATCCCAGTTCCTTTTAGTGAAAGCACTTTCTGTGCTTCCCCACCGTTTACCGCGATGCGATAAAGGGCGCGTTGCTTGTCTTCTTTTTTCTTGGTTAGGAAATAAATGAACTGACCGTCGGCCGACCAAGAGATGCTTGAGATGCTCACTTTACCGGTGATAAATGGGCGCTCTACACCTTCGTCGTCAACCACATAAAGTTCACTGTAATTAGAACCATTTTGGTCAACGTAAAGCTCGCGCGGTACCGAGCGAGTAAAAGCAACGAGTTCGCCGTCAGGACTCACCGACGTTGAGCTTACCGATTGGATCTTTGGGATGTCTTCAATAGTGATGGTATCGCTTGCGAGGCTTGCAGCACTGGTGAAGCCCATTGCTAAAGCCAAAGCAGACTTAAGTAGTTTCATTATTTATCCTAAATTTTCATTCACTTGTTGTAACTTCAAGATGAAGTTTTTAGGCATTCTACTTGTCACCAGAATAAAAACCAATGTTTGCGATTAATTGTCGGTTAAGTCTGATAAAGCAAAACCGTTATCTTTTATAGGCCAAAATTCAGCGCGCCTGAATAATCAGCCTGAAACGGCATTAGATGATTAAGTGCATACGAAATGTTGCCTTTGTCATCCATGATGTAGATAGAAGCACCACAGTGTTTGCAAAAACCATGCTCTTGGATGGTTTGAGCTTTCGAATGCGGCACCACAAATCGTTCGAGAGATTTACAAGGGTTTTCGATCAGACCGTGAGCCTGAATAAACTGCACACCAGTGCATATTTCGTTGGCTGTTGTCGTGGTGAAAATACGATAGTGGATCTGGCCGCAGTGGCACGACGTGGTGATCATGTTGATGTCCTTTGTTTTCTTTTGAGTTAAGTTTACTTTTTATTTTTAGTTAATATATATTCATTTGGTGTAAAGACTTTTTCCTAAGAGGAAATAATGAGAAAGGAATACGATAAACTTCACTTACTTAAAATATTATGTTGTGTCGCTGAGCAACACTCCTTCAGTCGAGCTGCAGAGCAGCTCGGTACCACGACTTCAGCGGTGAGTAAATCGATAGCGCAGCTAGAGTCGTCTTATGGACAAGTACTTTTAAATAGAACAACCCGTAAACTCGCCTTATCTGATGCCGGTAAGTTGGTGTACGAAAAAGGGAAAAAGATCCTTCGCGCGCTACGCGATTTGGAAGAAGAAGTCGAACAGGTTGGAGTGCATCAATCTGGTCACCTAAAAATAACCTTTCCAAATACGATAGGGCGTATGCTACTGAGCCAAATTTGTATCGATTTTCAAAAGCGCTATCCGCAAATAAAGTTAGAGCTGATGTTTACCGCAGCAAATCAGGATTTAATCGAAGATGAGATTGATGTGGCGTTTAGGCTCTCAGCTGCACTCAAAGACAGTCAATTTTATGTCTTGAAATTAATCAATATAAACTCGACTTTTGTTGCCACGCCTAGCTATTTAGCGGCGCACGGGAAGCCCGAGCAATTAGACGAACTGAGTAGGCATAACATGTTGTTATCTAAACTAAACCATGTTGAAGATAGTTGGCATGACGGAACTAGAAGCTATGCTCTGCAAGGTAATTTGATAGCGAATAGTCGCTTTCACATTCGAGAGGCGGTGTTGGCCGGATTGGGGATTGCCATGCTACCGTCTTATTTTTGCCAACGAGATATCGATTCGGGCGCTTTGGTTGAGCTGTTTCCCGAGCAAAATAGGCCCCAAGTTACTTTGCATGCCATATATAAAGTAAAACGAGAGCACTCTGCAAAGCTAGATTTATTCTTAGGGTTTGTACAGTCGCAATTATCATGCAAATCAGAATTGGTATCTTAGCCCTGCGTAGTAGCGCCGACCATTCACATATACCCCTGTTGGTGCGTACTCATTGCGGTCATAGGTATAGATTTGTTCGTCGGTTAAATTAATAAACTCAAATTGTGCATCAAGGTTATCACTTAATTTCACCGTGAGGCTGCCGTCTAACTGACCGTAGTTATCCATCATGGTCTCGCCTACACCGGTGGCAAACTGGGTTCGATAATTATAGCTAAGCCGTGCGCTAAATTGGTGGTTCTCGTAGTAAGCGGTGAAGTTAGCGCTGTGTTTTGAGGTGCCTGGCACTTTGTTCTGTAAGCCAACGTCAGCGTTGTCACGTTCTCCATCAACATAGGTGTAATTGGCGATTAACCCAAATCCGTACGCAAGTGTCTGCTGGTAGCTTAGTTCAACGCCACGGATACTGCCGCCAGCGCCATTACTGGGCCTATCGATAGACATCAAAATACCTTCATGACGCTCAAGCTTTCGCTCAAACTCAATAAAAGACTCCACATCTTTGTTAAATAAGGCGATTGAGGCGAGTCCTGCATCGTCAAAGTACCACTCAAGGCTGGCATCAAACTGCGCCGCTCTATATGGATCTAAGCTGGCGTTACCACCTTGTCCTTGAGCTTGGGTCACGTTGTAATTAGTTGAGGGCATAAGGTGATGAAATTGCGCTCGTGACATGACGCGCGCAACGGAAAAACGGCCAACCAGACTTTCGCTTAAGTCAAACTTGATATTGGCGCTGGGTAGAATATCGATGTAATCCCGAGATTCTTCATGCCAAACATAGCTGTCGGGTGCTTCGATGGGGGAGGCGACACGTTTAAATGCGGCAGAGTCTTGAAAGGTTTTGACCACCCGTACCCCAATGTTGGCTGCATAGGATTCACCAGCGAGTTGCATTTGACCGTAAGCGGCGGCGGTTTTTTCTGTAATATGAAATCGACTGGCTTTTTCTATCTCTTGTTCAAAATTGAGCGTATCGAAGTCTTTGGCGAGCAGTGTAATATCGGCATAACTGTAGTTTTTTAAGGTGTTTGCACTACCTACGCCGCGCAAATAATCATCCACAAAAGTGCCCGGATAGGCGGCCAGTGTAGTGCCAAGCTCGCCGGCTAGACCATCAAGCCCTCCATCTTTTGAGCGATAGCGCAAAAAGTCCCGTTGATGGTCCTTGAGTTTAATGCCAAACTTAATCGCGTCGACCTGTTTAAAGTCGATATCGTACGCAAAATCGGCTTGCGCGAAGTATGATTTATCTTTGCCATCTTGGCTGTCATTTCGAGCTTCGGTGATAAACCAACTCGCCGCATCTAACGGAGAAGCCCCATAACTTGCGATGATGTTTTTTCGCATTGATGTATCAACATGAAAACGGGTGTTAGCAGAAAACTGTGACGTGACGTCTTCTTTGGTGCCACCTGAGCCGTGGCTTAGACCCACTTGAAACTGGCTTGACCAATAAATGCCATCATAGACTAAGTCTAGATGAGCACTTTTAGTGCTGATCTGCGAGTCTCGCCAAATGGCTTCCATGCTGGTATTGAACGGCGCTGCTGTGGGTAAATAGTGGGCGCTCACCAAAGTACCATCTTGTACTTGTAAATCGGTTACCCCGCCGCCTAGGTCAATAGACTTTGCACTTTGCCAGAGAAAGTTTTGATTGTTGTTGTCTGCGTTTAGATGAGAGTAAAGTAAGTGACTATTTAACCTAAGCCGTGGGGAAAGCTGAAATGCGGCATTGACTGTATAAGCTTGTAACTCTCTTTGCTGCTGAAAAATCGCGGAACCCCCACCTCCTGGAAACCATAACGTCTGGCTTTTGTCTTGTGGGGTCTGCTGGGTGGCATACCAAGTATCATCATCACCTTGGTATAATGTTCTATCGTGCCACCCCCACGATTCTAGGCCGTCGCGTCTGAGGCTGCGATCTCGTCGTGTTGCGGTAAAAAGTACAGCATAGTCGCCAGTTTCGCTATGGTAGTTATAAATTGCAGATAATTGTGGGTCGAGTTTATCGCTCAAGTCACTGTATTGGAACTGGGCCGTTACAACGCCATAGCCTGAAGGCGTAAGCAGAGGGTCGCGGGTTTTTATATTGATTGCACCACCTAACGAACCTTCATCCTGCATAGCTTGTGGTGTTTTGAACACCTCAAGGCTAGAGACGATTTCACTGGGTAATAAGGTAAAATTAAAGCCTCGGCTTGGCTGACTTGAGATCCACCAATCAGCGGAGGCGAGATATTGACCATTCAAATAAGTTCTATTTTGCTCGGGGGTTGTGCCTCGCACGCCGATCCGCTCACCTTCACCTTGTGCTCGAGAGAGTGAAATACCGGTGATCCGTTGCAGCGCCTCTGCGACGTTTTTATCTGGAAACTTACCTATGTCTTCAGCACTGATCGTATCTGAAACTTGTTGATTGTGACGTTTATTACTGAGAGACTTGACAACGCTGTCATGGAAGGCGCGGATTTCGATGCGTTCTATGGTATTTTCAGCTGTCTGATTTTGCTCAACGGCATAACTTGCAGCTGTGATAAAGAATACGCTACAAGAAACTGTTCGGATGAGAAATTCTGACATTGTGCTCAACTTATAATACGAGTAAGTTACCTTTAGTTGATACTCATAATACGCTTTTATTACGAGCCTAACCATAGTTTTACAAATTTTTAGTAGTTGATGGTTGAAAACCTAGAAAAACGTTTTTTAATCAATGAGATACTTGTCGACCTGAGCAATTTATCTGTGTGTGTTGACGGTTCTTGGAGAAGCATCGAAGCGAAGCATGCGGCATTATTGCGTCTATTGATTGCTAACAAGGGGCAGGTTGTTACCAGAGACGCTATCTTAGATATCGTATGGCCCGGTACTATCGTCAGTGATAACTCTGTTAGCCAGCTGGTAGTACAGCTACGTAAGCTGCTTGGTGACAGTTCTAACGAGCCAAAAATAATTAAAACGGTACCACGCCTAGGTTATCAATGTATTGCACAAATTGAAAAAGCCCCGACGCTACTTGAGCAAGTAGAGGAGCTGTCTCGTGGGCGTGGCGCACAATTTGCGCTGCTCGGGTTTTTTATGGGTCTTGTGGTGACTTTGCTTGGCGTTTTTATTACCAAGCAGTGGCAAAGTGACTTGCAACAGCAGCCCGTCACAGCAACTCGGATCACGTCCTCACCGGGTGCTGAAGTCTTTGTGCGCTTTTCTCCAAATGGTAACTATTTAGCCTACAGTTATTTAGCTGAGGGAGCCGATCAATTTGATTTGGCGGTCTATGATCTTGAGACCAAAACAACCCATACGATAAAAAGCAGCGGTTATAGTGAAGAGTCAGCAAGTTGGTCTTTAGATGGTAACTGGCTGATTTATTCGCGCTCGGATCCGGTTTCCTGTGAAGTACGGGCGTTACACGTTAAAGGTCCAATAGAAATGTGGCGACTAGCGCGCGATAGCGTGCTAGGCAGCTGTAATAGTGCACAAGACTCAGCGCCTTGGCTAGAATATCGAGCGGGCCATTTTATCACTAAGTCTTGGGATAAAGCTGGGACCTATTTGCAATCTGTAGCGGTCACTTTTGCGGATAATCAACCTAAAGTGCTCAACACCACGGCGTTGCCTATTCGCGATGTAACACATTATCAAGTTAACCAACAAACGCTGTTGTATCAGGTAAAAGAGCAGGGCGTTTATCGGCTTAATCTGGGGCAACTTGGGGACCTTGAAAGCCAAACCACCACACTCTCCAAGCAGTCTTTTTCGGCATTGAGTCATGGTTATGAGGACGATACGGTTATTATCGCCAAACAAAACTTGAGTGTACTTAAAGGTCGTGAGCAACAGTTATTATACTCCGGATTTGGTGCGATATCTGAGATTGATGTCAATGCGAACTTGCGTGCTTCGGCGCACACTGAGGGCGTGGCTGAAATTAACTTTTATCAGCTTGCTGTAGACGCACAAAGCGAAGCACAGCAAAAGCAGTTGACGTCGCCCGCTCGAATGGACCTACTTGCCGCATTGTCTGATGATGGCGCACATTTTGTGTATGCCTCGGTGACAACCAAAAATAATGATGCGCCACAATTTGAGCTGTGGCATAAACATGCTTTTCGGCCGACGTCGAGTTTGCTTGGTACGATGCCGCTGGGAGAAGTGCCTATTTTGCTATTGCTGTCGCCTAATAACGAATATCTCGCCGTATTATCAAAGTCGCACAAAGTGTATTTAATAAGCTCTTTTACTAAAGAGGTGAAAAAAGTAGTTGATAACTTTGCCGAAATTGCCGACTTGCATTGGTCACAGGATGGTAGAAACCTGTATTATCGAGCGAAGCTCTCGGCGGAAGCAAAATGGCAGGCATGGCAATTTACCGTATCTCAAGGGCGCAGTGAGCAACAACCTCTGGTAACGCACTCACCTGATTTACCTCTTACTCAAAAGAACCCTAGCTTTGTGGGGTATAAAGAACAAGTTAGGGAATACCTAATTACTGCGCTCACTGAGACATTTGATGTAGAGCAGTTACGTGGGTCTTTATCTCTTTATCAGCCTGCAGTATATCGAGATGGGGTTTACTTTGTACTGAAAAGAGGCCACCAATTGGTGCTTTATCGTTATTTAAGTAGTGAAAACAAGGTCGAAGAAATACAACCAATTGGGTTACACCTTTACGCGGGGTTTACCGAGTTACAGGTATTATCAAGCTTTGATGGCAGTCAGGTAGTATTCAATCGGATCAACAACTATGAAAGTGACATAGTATTACTGGAGTACGGTGACCGATGAAGACATCAATGTTACGAAGCCCAGGTTGGGTACAGTTAGTTAGCTAGCTTTTGCTGGAATAAGCGTATTGCTTTACTACTCCAATTGCGCTGTGATGCCGACTTCAATGCTTGTGAGGCAAGCTTCTTGGCCTCTGCCTGATTATCTGTAAGCTTGGCAGATAGTAGCAGCAGTTCAGGGTGTTCGGGATCGATGGTGAGACCATGACGCAGCCAAGCCTTTGCCTGAGTTTTGTCGTTGAGACGAGTTAAATAAGTGTTTGCTAATAGAAGTGTGGAGCGCAAATGGCCGTTGTTCGAAGCTTCGGTAAGTACTTGTAGCGCACGTGGAGTATCTTGCAGCTCTGTGTTTGTAAGTAGTGATCGTGCTAAGCGATATTTTGCGATATCCATGGTTTGTGCTGCGTGTTCAAGCCAAAGTACACTAAGTCGATGCTCTCCCACATTGATAAGTTGAGTTGCTAAACGATATTGTGCCAAGTCCAAGCCATTTTTGGCTGCAGCTAAATATAATTCATTTTCTGGTTCTTCAGCGCGCCAGTGATAGCGCAGCAGCTGATACGCGTTGTAATCTTTCATACTCAACCAGTTAGCAATATAGTATTGTACTTGCGCCACACCACGTTCTGCAGCGTCGATATTCTGCTTTAGCTGTTTTTCGTAGGCCTTCTTTTGAATGGCTAAGGTTTCGCGATATTGCTCGCCTTTATATGTCGCAAAATGGTAAATCAGCGTGTGTGCTTGCTTTGGTCCACTATATCGCCACTTCTCTACAGCATTTAACAGGCTAGCGGTGAATATATGCTTGGGGTAACTATCTACGACCTCAATATTGGTTGCCTTACCGCCTTGGTCGATATCAAACTCTAACCAAACCCAGCCCTCAACCCCTTGTCGTACGGCCTCATCAGGATAGTCAGGTAATACATCGTGAGTTTTACTCGGCGTAGAAACGATATTGGGTTGTTTGAGCCGGGCAAGTGTTGAATCAAGTAAGTAGGTGTCTGCCAAACGATTTTTTTGAAGTGTTACGAAATCTTTTAGGCCACTTTGGTCGTCGGACTGCTGCAAAACGAGTTGCGCAGTTTGAAAGGCTTCAGCAATACCGAACTCTTTAGCCAATGAAAACCAAGCAAAGGCATTTGCGGCACTTTGTTCGGTTCCTTGACCGTACAAATGCATCACCCCAAGATTATACATGGCGTCTGCATTACCTAACTGAGCTAGGCGATTGAATTCAGAAAATGCAAGAGTGAATTCTTCATTCTGATAGGCGAGGGTAGCATCATAAAGATCGGCTTTTGTCTGCCAACTTATACTCAGAAAAAATGAAAAAATAAGCCCAGAAATGAGATTGTTGCGCATTTTATTGATTACTCATCCTCGGACTGCTCTTTGGGGTTGCTGTGGCCATTTTTAATAGGCTATATAACCACAATATAAGGGAAATTTAAATAATAAAAGCTGATAGCAAACGCTATCAGCTTTTTGGAACTCCGGGCAGGGAGTTTACTAAGTCGAACCTGTGTTAGCTTGGAAGCGACTTAATTCGAGTCATGAAACTATTTCTTTACGACTAATAAGACCAGATTTAGCGGTAAAAGTTTCATTCGCTATTCGGTGTTAGAAGTTAAATCTAACCCCCGCGCTAAAACGCCTTCCATCGGCATAGACACCCGTTAGTGCTTGCTCAACTCCCTTTTCCTGATAGCTAAATGTATGTTCATCCGTCAAGTTGATGGCCTCAAGAATAAATGCCACATTCTCATTGTAGTTATAGGTAAGGTTGGCATCTACTTGACCATAATCGTCAATGTATCCTGGCCAGTCTCGACCTGTATCATACCCTGTTCTGAAGTTGTATGAGATACGGGCACTAATGAATTCGTTTTCATAATAAGAACTCAAGTTAACGGTATGCTCAGAGTTGCCTGGGATGGTAATGTCGTTACCTTCATCATCTTTGGCTTCACCATCTACATAGGTATAGTTAGCGGCAACGCCAAAACCTTCGTACAATTCTTGTTGATAACCGACTTCCAGACCTTGAATACGACCCGCTTTACCATTAACTGGACGGCTGATCAGTACCTCTTTACCTTCGTGAGTTTCAAGTGCCGGTTGGCTCTCGATAAACGACTGAATATCTTTGTAGAAAAATACCGCAGAAAAAAGACCTGCGTCGCTAAAGTACCACTCGATACCGGTATCAAACTGCGTCGCTCTATATGGGTCGATGTCAGGATTACCGCCAGTGCCGGTTTGTGTTTCCAGGTTGTATGAGGTTGATGCTGTCATATCGGCGTAATCTGGGCGAGACATAACTCGTGCCGCAGAAAAACGCATTAATAAATCGTCATCTAAGTCAATTGCCAAGTTAATGCTTGGAAGAATGTCGAAGTAGTCCTTTTCTTCCGTTGTCCATACCTCAGCACCCGACTCACCTGCAAACGCGGATGAGGTTTGTTTGGTATTTACAAGCCTCACGCCTAAATTACCGCGTAGACCATCTGCATCCAGATTCGCTTTAATGTAGCCTGCGGTAATTTTTTCATTGATATCGAAAGTACTGGCCTTCAATACTCGGTAATTCCAACCCAGCGCATCACCTTCTTGGCGTATTTTATCTGAATCAGTGATTGCATAGCTGCGCGTTGTGCCTGCTGAGCCTATGCCTGAAAGGTAATCAGAAGGCATGGCTTTAGAGTAATCAGCTAGACTCCAGTTTAAGTCGGTACGATTATCCGTTGTGTGTTTGGTATTAAAACGACTGTGATCACGATATTTAAAGCCTACTTTGATCTGGTTAAAGATAGCGACATCAATTGGGCGTTTAAAATCGGCTTGAAAATAAGTTTCATCATCTTTCGCATCATTGCTGTCATAACGTAAAAAGCCTAAATTCCATTTATCACCATCGTTTGGATCGGCAGCATAACTGGTTTTTACGTCTTCCTCTTGGGACGCATCAAAGCTGTGAACATAGTTGCCTTCCCAACCAACGGAGCGATCCGCTTGTGAACCACCCGAACCTTCTGTGTAACCTAAGTGATATGAAGATTCCCAAAGTTGCCCTTGATGTTCAACTTTTAAGTCGTACGATTTGGTTTTGAGCTCAGAGTTACGTACTTTGGTCTCATCCAGAATGTTATTACCATCTGGTGATAAGCCAAGCGTCCCGCCGACGGCCATCTTTCCAACTACGGGGTGGTCGATAACGGTAATGTCAGCATATTGTGAGCCGCCGTAACCGGGTAACCACAGGAAGTTTTGGTTTTCATTGTCGGCTTCAAGTGTAGAGTCTAACGCATTGAATACAATGTCCATATTTTCATTTGGACGATATTGCAAGGCGAGGTTTATACCCGTGCGCACGCGCTGCTGTGAGAACATTGCTGAGCCGCCACCGCCAGGGCTGTAGACATTGTCGACGACGGTACCGTCTTCAAGTGTGATATCACGATAGGTCCAAGACCACGCTTCAATACCATCACGACGTAAGTTGCGCTCTTGGCGCACGACAGAAATTAAGGCGCCAAAAGATTCATCATCGGTCTTAAAGTTGTACATAGCGGAAAGTTGCGGGTCGGTTTCACCTGACACTTCGCTGTGCTGTGCGATAATTGAACCTGCAATTTTATTTGCTTCTAAATCAAGCGGCTTACGTGTTCTAACAATCACGGTTCCACCAATAGAACCTTCGTCAATATCGGCTTCTGGTGATTTGTAAACTTCAAGCCCAGAAATGATTTCAGAGGGTAACATTGTATAGTTAAAACCACGGCTCGCCGCTGAGTTAGTCCACCAATCCGCTGAGCCAACGGCTTGACCATTCAATAAGGTCCGGTTTTGGCTTTCACCTGTGCCTCGAATGCTAACGCGTTCACCTTCACCAAAACTACGCGTGATTGAAACACCGGTAATTCGTTGTAGTGATTCGGCAACGTTTTGATCTGGAAATTTGCCAATGTCCTCGGCGGTTACTGCATCGACAATGGCGTCTGAGTATCTTTTTGTATTGAGTGATTGAACAACGCTGCCACGGATCCCTCTGACTTGAATAACTTCAACTTCACCATTTTTAGCTGCTTCTTGATTGTTGTTTTCTTCAGCGAGAGCTAGACCCGGTGCAAAAAGTACCGAGCCGAGCAAAGATTGGCTGATTAGTACAGCCAGTTTTTTCTTGTTATTGCGAAACATAAATTCCCCTTGAGTACATATACCAATTAGCCTTAATACTTGCTCAGTTTGAAGGAGTAAATCTGACGCTAACTGCGTTAAAAATTTCTTATTTAGAGCAACTAAATAGCAAAATTTTTGCCTTGTTATCGACAAGGTTTTCTCGCCTCAAAATAGACCACTTAATTAAGATAATTGGTATTACTTGTGATTGAGAGGTTGACCTCGAGAAAGATTAAACACCAGCGGGGTTTGTTAAATCTTGAATTGAAATGAATAGTTATGAATTTGGTGATTTTTTTCTTTGATTTTTCTTATTTTATTGAAATATATGGTTATAAAATAATTTTTTCTGGCTTTTGTGCTGTTTAAGTTAAGTTTACTAGAGTGATTTTGCTTTGTTTTTTGTTAACATTCATAACTAAAAAGAACTGGAAAGTCGCCTTTCCAGTTCTTTTTGCGCGTTATAAGCTCTTTTTAGGTGGCAGTACAACGTTTGAGAAGATAAGGCCAGCGATAAGAGACATAAATATTAAAAAGGTTTGTTGGCCAATATGGTCCGCATGAACAAAGCTTTGGCCTTCAATTAAAGAATTAAGTCCAATATAGGTTTTAGAACCAGGGACCAACACAATCAAACCTTGCATCGCCACAATGGACGCTGGGGCATTTACCACACGGTTAAAGATATTACTAAAGACACCCACTGCAAATGCACCAACAAAAGTACCAAGTGCGTAATCAAAGTAAACCGCAGAACTGATACTGGCTGCGTAGGCGATAAAGCCTGATGCGAGTGACCAACTTGCATGGCGTAGTTTTGTTCTAAAGATAACAACTAGGCTGCTACAAAGTAATAGTACTGCAAGCCAAGCTGTCCAGCGCGGTAATGGTGATGGTTGTATAAAATCAACTTGACCAAAAAACGCAAAACCTAAACTGATCCCCAAAAATGCACCGAAGTAGAGCTTAAAGAGCAACATAATAGAGTCCATGACTCTAGCGGTGCCTGACACTAGATGACGAGCCGATAATTCCGCAAACCCAAGCGCCAGCGCCAAGCCAGGTATAAACACGATAATGGCCGAAAGTACCACCAAACGGATGTTGACCTGCGGGTCAATGTACACAGACACAGCGCAGGCAGCAACTGCTGATACGATGGCGACCAAAGGCTCAAGCATATGTGTTACGCGTTTGGAAATACTTGCCCAAAGCACGAATATGTAGACCACAAGCGATATTAGCGCCGACCACCAAACGTCATTCCAGCTAGTTCCCATCAGCATCGCAAATGCGCCACTTGAGGTTGCAAATGCAAGACCCGTCATTAACTTATTATAAGGGGGCTTAGCGTGCAAAATGGCTTCAAGGCATTGTTCAGCTTCTTGGATTGAAAGCTCACCAGATAACACGCGTGTTGCGACGTCATCCGTATTTGCCAATGAACCTAAATCATGATCGCCGGGATCAACTCGCGCCACATGGGTATATTCTTCTTCATGACCTTCGGTCCAAATTACAAAAGTGACAGATGTCGGAGACATGACAAAGGAAGACTTTAGCCCTAGGTGAGTGGCTATTTCCATTAAATGTGCTTCGAGTCGATAGGCAGGGGTACCGTATTTGTGAAGCATTTTGCCTAACTTCACAATAAAGCGGCGTTTCTCTGTAAAGGTTGCGTTATTCAACGAAAGAGAACCTTAAATATGTAATGCCAATTCTACTGAATGAAGCGAATTGGCGAAAATGTTAAAAAAGTATGGTGTTTGAAATTAAAAAAATCAAACTGAGCTCATCATGGGTACGCGCTGCTAGCAAGATACATATCATTGTAGATTTTAGTTATGTTTTTGCACACGAATTTGATATTCGCAACAGACTATTTGCATAGGTAAATTTGGCGGCCAAGATTGCTGCGAATTCTATCCAGATTCTCAGTAATGTCTATAGTTTTGGCCGCAAATATTTGCATTTTTTATAAACAGGTATCAGCGCTACATTTATTGCTAAGCGCTAAGAGTTACGATGATTCTCTGATCTGCAATGACACATCCACTAGGGTTCTAACGGCAGGTTGCGATTTGTTTAAAATTTCGGATAACGTATGGCATGTCCGCTTACCGATGTCGTCGGCATCAATTCTAACGCTCGTTAATGCGGGCTTCATCAGCTGGGAGTCTTGCAAGTCATCAAAACCGACAACCTTGATGTCTTCACCAGGTACTAGTCCGTGT
Organism: Pseudoalteromonas sp. Of11M-6; assembly: GCF_022347905.1. Taxonomy (NCBI): domain Bacteria; kingdom Pseudomonadati; phylum Pseudomonadota; class Gammaproteobacteria; order Alteromonadales; family Pseudoalteromonadaceae; genus Pseudoalteromonas; species Pseudoalteromonas sp. Of11M-6. Next base: position 20,066 of record NZ_JAKRFW010000060.1, read on the forward strand.
TCGCGCATGGCTTCAATTGCACCGTATGCAATGACGTCACTAAAGCAAACGATAGCTTTTATCTCTTTATGGTCAGCGATGAGGGTGTTAAACGCTTCTCGGCCCCCTTGGCGATTGGTTGGAGCAGCGATCGCAGGTTGCGCTTCATTTAATCCATTGAGCTTTAGAGCGCTTTGGAAACCAGACAGTCGCTCATGGTAATCTGAAATTTCGGGAGTACCACCAAGAAAAGCAATGTCTTTTATGCCTTGCTCAATGAGGTGAGTTGTTGCTAGGTGAGTCCCTTTTTTATTGTCAGGTAGAATACAGGGGGCTTTCGCGAAGGCCACTTCACGCATAATGGTAATAACTGGAAATCCAGAGTCAGCCAATTGGTCCAGCCACTCTCGAGGGGTACTTGGTGCAGGCACCATAACAAAGGCACAAACGTTGTATTCTTTAAGAGTATTAACGACTTGGCGCTGGCGATTAAAGTCTTCGCCTGTATTTACCAGCATAGGCACCATACCTAATGCGTAAATATGCTTTTCTAATCCGACAGCAAGCTGAGCAGAGTACGGGTTTGTTAAGTCGTTGATAACAACAGCAACAAGATTAGACTTTTTACTACGTAACGCTGCTGCGTCGCGATTATAAACATACCCCAGCTTTTCGATTGCTTTTAGTACTTTCTCTTTGCTTTTATCGCTGACTTTATCGCTATGCGTTAGGACAAGAGATACTGTTGATTTAGAAACTTGTGCCTCTTCGGCAACATCAAAAATGGTAACCTTAGCGAGTTTTTTATCGTTGTTCATGCTAATTCGTATCAATTATGGCTGGTTAAGTGACTAAGTGTACATCAAGTTTTCATCGCATTAAATCGCAAATCTCTGCACATTTCCCGATAATCGTTATATGATCACCTGCTAAACGCCGAAGATAGGTAAATACAGTGAAATTATTAAAACAAATCACATTTATCATATTAATGACTACCGTATCATATACGGTATGTGCACAAGAGCAAGGCTACATGACACCTTCTCCAGAGCTGGCAAAGCTTGTTGATGCACCATTGATCCCAACCTCTAAATTGAGTGCAAATGGTAATTGGTTGGCATTGTTACAGCGCAATAGGGTACTCACGCTCGAAGAGCTTGGGCAGCCAGAGCAAGCGCTTGCGGGGATAAAGTTCAATCCGCAAACCTTTATGCGGACCTCCAGCCGCCAATATAGCTCTATTGAGTTTAAACATGTCGCAACCGGTGCCTTAATTAAGGTGACAGGTCTACCTAAAGGCAAGATCAAGTCTCCAAGCTGGAGTGCAGATAGCCGCTATCTTGCGTTTATTCTTGAACAAGAAAATAGTGCTACGCTTTGGGCTTACGATATTGAGCAGCGCAATCTTAAACAGCTTACTCAATCAACATTAAATGGGGTGGTGACTTCAACTCCGTACCGCTGGCTGCCAGATAGCACTGCAATTATTGCGAATATTGCTATTAATCATGGCAAACAACCAAGCGCAAAAGATAAATCCAGCCTAACGCCAATAATACAAACCACATCTGGCAAAAAAGCATCAACACGCACTTATCAGAATTTATTATCTAGTCCCTATGATATTCAGCTATTTAAGTTTTATTCTGAGGGGCAGTTAATTAAGCTAAATCTGAATGCCAGCGCGCAGCAAATTGGTAATCCAACGTATCTTAAACACTTCTCGGTTTCGCCAGACTCTACCAATCTAGTGGTTGGTATGATGGCAGATCCCTTCTCATTCCAAGTGCCTTACAGCCGTTTTCCAGCGGTATGGCAAGTGTGGGGAATGCGTGGCTATCCATTATTTGAAGTTGCAAGACAACCACTAGCCGACGCACTGCCTGCGGGCTTTGATAGCGTGAGAGAAGGGCCTCGAAAGATCCAATGGCGTGACGACCATGGCGCGACACTGATATGGGCCGAAGCGCAAGATGGTGGGGATATGAGTGTGGAGGTTGACTATCATGACCACCTTTATACGATTAGTTCGCCATTCAAAAAGGAACCTGAACTTTTCGCAAAAGTAGAGCGTCGTTTTTCAAGTATCGAATGGGCTGATAACAATGTTGCGATTTTGAATGAATGGCGCTTTGCCGATCGCAGTATTCGTTCGTCAGTATTTTCTCCGCGTAATCCAGAGCAAAATCGCGTGGTGTTTTCAGAGCGCAGTTATAATGATGCATACAAAGATCCTGGCAACTTTGTATATGAAAATAGTGATTTAGGTTCAAGAGTATTGAAGTTAGTTGGAGGCAGGTATTTGTTTTTAACGGGCAACGGTGCATCTGAGAAAGGCAACATTCCTTTTTTAGATCGTTTTGACGTAAAAACCAATACTTCAACTCGTATTTGGCAGTCGAGCGAACCTTATTACGAAAGAGTGCGTGCAATGTTAGATGACGAAGGTATGCGCTTTATTACCGTGCGTGAGTCACGCCAAGAACAACCCAACTTTTTTGTCCGTGACTTGCAGTTTGATACTTTGGAGCAGCTAACTAAGTTTGCGCACCCTTATCCTGCATTTAAAGGCGTTGTAAAAGAGCAAATCAAGTACAAACGTGATGATGGCGTTGAGCTGTCTGGTAATCTTTATCTTCCCACTGATTATGACCCATCAAAAGGTCGTATACCTGTGCTGATGTGGGCTTATCCGCTTGAGTTTAAAGATAAAGCCGTTGCTTCGCAGGTGCGCGAATCACCTTACCAATTTCCATATATTGGCTATTGGGGACCAATGCCGTATTTAGCAAAAGGTATTGCAGTTTTTGATGATCCGACGATGCCGATAATTGGGGCAGGTGACGCGCAACCAAATGATACATTTAGGCAGCAATTGGTTGCCAGTGCAAAGGCAGCTGTTGATACCTTAGTAGAAAAAGGGATAGCAGATCCTAAGCGCATTGCGATTGCAGGGCATTCTTATGGAGCATTTATGGTGGCTAACTTACTCGCCCATAGTGACTTGTTTGCCACTGGCATTGCGCGAAGCGGGGCATATAATCGCACCTTGACGCCGTTTGGTTTTCAGGGGGAGCCGCGTAACTTCTGGGAAGCGCAAAACGTCTATGCCAACATGTCGCCTTTTTTCCACGCGGAAAAAATCAACGAACCTATGTTGATGATCCATGGAGAGGAAGATCCAAATTCAGGTACTTTTCCTATGCAATCTAAACGTATGTTTGCTGCAATGAATGGCTTAGGTGGTAATGCAAGGCTAGTGATGTTGCCAGAAGAAGGCCATGGCTATAAAGCACGTGAAAGTATTTTACATGTGCTTTGGGAGCAAGAGCAGTGGCTCGACAAGTATCTGTTTTCTGAAAAGGAAGACGCTGTTCTTGAAGGCGCATCAACAGAAGAAGTGATACCGCTCGTAACGGAAGCGACAGTTAACTAACAATAATCGATTCAGTAGAGGGAGTAGTAGATCTACCCCCTCTATTTACCCTATTTCAGTAATACGAAAATTAAGCTACCTACTCTTTACTAGACACCGAACTGCCGACGGAAGCGGTAATTACCATAAAAATGGCAAGCCATTGCCAAACAGTCAGTAACTCTCCAAGAATTAAAAAGCCAGCCAACGCCGCAACCGCAGGTTCAACGCTCATTAAAATACTAAACCCTTGTGCGGGCATTTTTCGAAGCGCTACCATTTCTAGGCTATAAGGCAGGGCGCTGGATAACAAACCAATTGCGATACCCAATGGAATAAGTGACCAATTAAGGAGGGCTGCACCTTGAGACATCACGCCAAACGGTACGATAGTAAGCGCGGCAACCGTCATGCCGATTGCCACAGTCACCCCGCCGGAGCTTTCGTTGCCTGAGCGCTTACCATAGAGAATATATCCTGCCCAACAAGCGCCAGCAACCAAGGCTAAAGCAACACCTACTGGGTCTAAACCATTGACATCGCCAAGATCTGGTAACAACAGCAAAATTCCTAAAATAGCAAATGCAACCCACAAATAATCACGTTTCCGTTTAGATGAAAATAGCGCTACGGCGAGTGGCCCGGTAAACTCTAAAGCCACACCAATGCCAATAGGGATACGTTCAATGGCATAGTAAAAGGTGATATTCATGCCGCCCAAACATAGGCCATAGACGATGAGTGGTCGCCAGTTTGTCGGTAAATGACGCCAAGGCTTGAACACCAAGCACAAAATAAGAGCTGAAAATCCTAGGCGATATGCTGTGGTGCCCTCAGGCCCAACAAATGGAAATAACTGCTTGGCAATAGAGGCTCCAGATTGGATGGTGACCATAGCGCAAAGCAGGCATAAAATCGCAATGACAAAGTCGCGGCTAAGTAGTGACATTGAGACCCCAACAAGATAAATAACAAGCTTAAAAGATGGCGATATAAGGCTAGTCTAATCGTGTCTAAATAATGGCTCAATTACTTTTGTATATTTTATGCCTTTATTGGTTTTTGAAATGGTTATTTGTTGATTTATTTACTTTTAATTTTCAGTATTTTCTTTTTGTTATCGTTCCAATTGTGCTTACGTATTCAGGTAGTTAAGCCAAGCACTTTCATGTCTTTGCATATTTTTATGCTTTTTCGAATTAAAGTGTGCAAGCCTATCGCGGTCATTGATAAAAGGGCCAGCTCTACAAATAGTACAGTAATTATCACCCAAATAATCAGGTACTTTGAGTTTTGCTCTGATGGTATGAGATGGGTTAACAGACCAGTAATAGCTAATGCCGCTGGTGTCTTTTACATGTTTATCACGGTCGACATTGCGAATTTGATACTCTGGGAACTGTGAAATCTCAAACTGAGACTGACCGAGGTAATATTGTTCAAGTCCGTTGACAAGGCTGCCTTCTAGATTCCACTCTATATAAGGTTTTACGTCCTTAGAGGTAATGATCCCTAGCTGAGCGCCTTTAGGATCAAGTGCATGAGCCGCTGCGTTTATTAAGAATTCTCGCAGCAATTTCCGATTGAGGCTGTTAACGCTCAAAGTCTGGTTTTGGAAGCTTTCAAGCGAGTCAAACGCAGGAATGAGAGGAAACTGAAAAATTACCGCATCAAAGGCATGCGACGGCACTTTTTGCCAACAATGTGCCTCTGTGACATCAAATTGAGTCACTACATCAATCCCTAGAGTATGTAGTTTATCAAATACATTATCTTGATATTTATGCTTAAGTTCACTTTCACTGTCGTAAACACTGGCAGTAAGATGGGCTGGAGCAAAGTACTTTGCTAATGAATATGAGAAGCTTAAATCGCCGTCACCAACGGTAAGAATACGCCAGTTTTTATTGAGTATCATGGAACTGTCTAAATCAGTAAAACGAGGAGTTTATCAAACTAGGCAGTTATCTTGTAGCAATTGGCTCTTTTATTAGTTTAAAACCAACTAGACAAAATACACCCGCCAAAAACCAAATGCTCCCAGCCAAAATTGCAAAACTGGTGGTTTTTTCAGGGAAAACTATAGCTAGCGGCAGTGTAATTGCTCCCCTTACTAAACATAACGTTGAAATAGTAAAGATGGCAGGGCGAAGCATAGGTAATGGTTTGATCCACTTGAAGGCCGAAAGTGCGTAGGCGGTCAAACGTACGCAAAGTCACTCTAAATATTTCCCCCAGTCTTGTGCCTGCCATAGCATTTTGTGCGGTTTGGATAGTTGGTTTATCTGTCCGTTTTGCTTGTCAGCTATAAGTTTTCGTTGTGTACCTTTTTGCTCACGTTGGCGATACGCTAACGCACATAACGGGCACTTAGTATCTTGATGCAGTCCAGAGAGGCTAAAAAAAGAACACTTTCTAGATAAAATATAGATGAGTAATCTGAAGGATGTAATTTCGATTGCATCTTGAGTCTCAACACGTAGCTTCATGGTGCTTAAATCAGATGAACTCTCTGGCTCACCAATTTGCGTCATGCTTGTTTCAAACGTTTCAGTCTTACGTTTTCTCATGTTGCTGTCCTTTTAAATATGCTGAAAATGCCAAAAAGGAACGTGATGTGCGTAACGCATTGCTTTTTCAGTGCGCGTTACTTCAAGTACAGCGCCTTACTGTTCCTTCTAGTGTCAGATCTTACAAAGGTATGAGTCCAAAAGCTTAGACTGTTTCAGATTCTTACACTTGACCGTTTCATTTGTTTAACACAAAATACACAAACAAGGCTCAGGCAGGACTATAGCGTTGTCATTGTTAGTAAAAGAATATTAATGGAGTACCCTAAGGGAAAAGATAAATGACAATTAAAGCAAGCAGTTTAGTACAGCAACTGAGGTTTGCCGCAGGATACTCTGTAATTCAGTTTGCCGCAGGATACTCTGTAATTCAGTTTGCAAGGAAGATGGGCGTTTCAAAACAAACCATCTACAACTGGGAGAGCGGCCTGACAACACCGGATTTAAACCAAGTAATTAGAATGTACATTGTTTGTGGATTGAACCCCAAGTCTTTACTACCAAAGCGAAAAAAAAGCAGTAATGATGAACTTGGTGATACCGATACCAACCTCGATTAAATAGCGCAATTTGCAATCAAGATTGTTACACTATGCATACAAATGTTATTAACATAAGGAATACAAAGTGTATAAAAAAGAACCTAATTACATCTCAAAGCAACTACTTCCTGATGAACACTTAGGCAGTATTATCGGTTCGGGTGGTGTGGTCGGTGATTGCGCTCAAATTAACCGTAGGCAAGTAAGAGACAATATAGCGACCTCTGTAGTACAAGTCATTTCTCACAAGTACTTGCGACTAATTACGGGCTCTGGCGGTGTAGCTGGTGGTGGAGGCGGTCAAGTTGATCCTCAACAAGTGGAAGGTGCGATACAAACGCCTTACTTTAAATCTAGCAACGAGAAATCATGAGTACGTTATATCAAGTCATAATGGAAAATAACCACCTAATCAATATTTCGATTTGGGTGGTATTGATAATTTCAGTCTTTCTAAGTAAAGACAGCCCTAATGTTCAATGGTTAGCAGTCAATATTTTATTTGCACGCACATTAGACATTGCACTGTATGAACCTGCTTTAAAGCTGGGCGGAGGGTTTTACTTTATAATGGCGACGCAAAATTTGCTTTTGATGGCGCTCATCATAAAACGCAAACAGATTGCAAACTATATAGCGCAGTTCAATTTAAGCTTTATCAGTCGCTTTGCACAAAAAAGCGCAAAAGACTTTTCCCTAACACCAAATGAGCTCACTTACATACTCATTTTAGCAAGTGCTGCTCTCATTCAAACTGCGTCCCTTATCGAGCGAGGGTTTAGAAAGCTAACTGACTTTAACCCAATGTTTATCTATAACGCGTACCCAAGCTTGATGCACATACTCACTATTCTTTCCGTGCTGGTTGTATTTTCATTAGTCATTGATGCTTATCGTGGTTTCTATACTCGTCGTGACTCTACAAGCCGCAGCTCAATGTGAGAGCATGGCTCGGAGTAAATTAGCTTTGTACTATCACATAACGTGCAGAGGTTACTTTTATTAAAATTGGAGAATTCTCATGATATTGTTACCCAATGATATAGCTAAAAAATAACAGGAGCAGCAGGCGGTGGAGTAACTAGTCCTGACCTACCTGAAAGAAAAGAGTAAAGTTTGGGTGTAGATTGATTTATATACATGATAAAGTATTAGAAGTAGCCCATTACGTGTTCTAAGGAAGTAGTACTGCGTATTGGTGGAACGGCTTTAACCAACAACAGTGGACATAAAAAATGCAAACAAGGATTGTGGTGTATGGTACTAACCATCCTGTACATGTCGTCGATTTTGAACTCACGACCTGT
>NZ_JAKRFW010000007.1:0-125141 GCF_022347905.1 Pseudoalteromonas sp. Of11M-6
TTTGTATTAATGTATTTAACAGGCGTAAAGTTGTTTCTTTTAAAAGTATGGAAGCAATATCAAAAATTTGAATGTCATTCTGTATTGTTTGTTCCGCCTTTAGTCATTTTTAAACAAATGCCGTCTTTAATTGTGCATGCGATACCAGAGCGAACCGTCGTTATTTTCTTTTTCGGTTTTATCGTAGTTGGTATGTCTGGTGTTTTAATCAACACTTATATTGGTGCATAGTATAGCTAACAAGGCAATTATAAATGGGACGCCTAACGCTTGGCTGGCGCTCATTCTTCGCTAATTTTAGCCAAGCATTTATACGCCCCATATTGCAGTGTTAGCCGCCATTGCATTCTGCAGGTTTTAAATGAAAGTTGATTTAAGAAAGTCTCCGTTACAAATGTTTAGCCGCCAGTTAGTGAGGTTAAAGTACATACAGCATATTCAAAATGATTTGAACATCGAAACAACACGCAAGTTTGACAGCAAAATTAGATATCTAAACCAAACTTACGTGTTTCATTTGGTTGCGTATTGGCAAGATTTTGTTGAGTCTCTCGTGCGTCGAAAATTTACGGACATAAAGTCCTATAGCGGGCCTTATCCTTTAGACGATTTACTTGCTCAGAATGTTGAAAATAAACTGAAAAGGTTTAACACTCCCAATACAAAAAATATTGACCAATTACTTAAAGATACTTTCGGATTAACGAAAGTTACGACTTGTTGGGATACTGAAGATTTTTCACGTGTTCAAGCAAAGGAAAGGCTTGATGGAATCTTATTATCTCGGCATCAAATTGCGCATAGAGGACTTACTTCAAGAGAATTAAGCTATGAATCGAACTTTGAAGACATGGAGTTCATTTTTGAGTTAGCTACTCTTCTTCAAAAAGCAGTTGATGATCATGCAGTTTAATAGTGTCGACTAACAAATAGCTTGAAAGCGGATAAAATTGGAAACAATACAGACACCCAAAGTTATCTATTCACCATAGTTACGGCAGTTTCGACTTAGAATTACAAAAAAGTGTTCATCACTCATATCAAAAGTGTTTCTAAAATAAGCGAGTTATTAGCGTTTACGTATTTCTCGACGTCAAAATCAGCTTATCGCGCACGGCAAGGGGGAGGCTACGGCTAGCGCAGCTTGAGGCGTTATTGCTAAAGCCTTTATTTGGTCTAGCCAGCAAACGTTCACAATTTGCTAGGTTTGTGCGCCGTCGTTTTTTGAGTGTTTTAAAATAAGTGGTCAGCACTCGCTCTCGGCCATTCTTCAATAAATTTCTAAGTTACCCAGTTGCTTTTAAACAGCTTGTGCCAGCGTATCACAATGGCTTTATCAGATATGCGCTTAGCCTTTTTATCATCAACATGCAAAAACCAACTTGATAGATAAACAGGCTCTTGTGCTAAATAGCCTAAAGCTAAGTAAATTTTACGCAAATTATACGGCAACGGAATTTCGACAAGGATAGAATAAAGACATAGCGCAAGTTGGAGTCACTATGTTTTCCGAGAATGGATTTATTGCCAAGAACGAGTATCTCGTTAGTTTTCTGGTTTTGCTGTTAACCAGCGCCTTTGCTGTTGCCTTAGACTCGCTGTTGCATTCGGCGATCAGTGTACTGTTGGTATTACAGTTGGGCGTTGTTGTTGTTTCTCTCATCGCAAAACGTTGGATGGCACTGGGGGTGGCGATTGTTAGCAGTCTAGTGTTCAACTTTTTTATCACAGAGCCCAGATACACGCTTCATATGAATAACACCGAAGACGTGGTCAATTTAGTGGTATTTATCGCGGTGGCATTAGCTACCAGCTATTTATCGAGCTATATCAAAGAGCAAAAGCAGCAGCTTTTAGTTGCGAATGTGCGCTCCAATATCTTGTTGTCGGTTTCTCATGATCTACGCACACCGCTCGCTGCGGTGATAGGAGCGCTCGAAACGCTAGAAACTTATCGTGATAAGTTAGACCAAGACGAGCAAAATGAGCTGTTGGGGTCCGCACGATCAGAAAGCCACCGTTTGTTTCGCTATATCGAAAATATTTTGCAAGCCACAAAGTTACAGCATCAAGGGGATGAGCTTTCGCTGTTGAAGCAACCTACGTCTATTGATGTCTTGATTGATAACGTGATTTTGCGGCTAGGCGCGCCATGTGTCTCGAGAATGCCACAGAATATGAGTCCAATTCTCACGATACAAGCTGCACTCATTGAACAAGCCCTGTTTAACTTAATTGAAAATGCAGTCACTTTTAGTCCCGATGGAGAGCGGGTTGAGATTTCCTTTGGAGAAACGCAGCAAGCGTTGTTGATATTTATTCAGGATAATGGTCCCGGGATCCCCGTTGCTCGGCAAAAAGAAGTCTTTAGCGCCTTTAGCTCGTTTCGGCAAAGCGCCAGTAAAGACGGTGGCAGTGGCTTAGGGTTGAGTGTGGCGAGAGGTATTATTCGTGCGCACGGCGGTGATATTCGCATTTTGCCGACGACGCAAGGCTGCACAATGGAAGTTAGTTTGCCAAAAGAGGAGGCGCATTGATGACTCACACCATTTTATTGATTGACGATGAAGAAGAGATCCGTCGTTTTATCCGCTTAGCATTAAAAGCTGAAGGGCTGAATTATATGGAAGCCAGCACTGGAAAGGAAGCCATGTCGGTGTTAAAAGGTGAGCTGCCAGACTTAGTTATCTTAGATCTCGGGCTACCAGATTTTGATGGATATAGCATTTTGAAGAAGATCCGAGAAACCAGCAAGTTACCTGTATTGATCTTAACTGCGCGAGATCAAGAGGCTGAGAAGATTAAACTGCTGGAGGGCGGCGCAAACGACTACCTGACGAAGCCTTTTAGCATCAAAGAGCTAATAGTGCGCGTCAAAGTGCTATTACGAGATTTAGTACCGAACAAACGCTTGCTCGCCATTGACTACGGCAAGTTGATGATAGATCTACAAAAGCATCAAGTCATTATGGATAACGCACCATTAGCACTGTCGAAAAAGGAATTTTCACTACTTAGTATGCTTGCACAAAGAGCACAAGAATTAGTCAGTCAGCAAACCTTATTAAAGCAAATTTGGGGCGAAAGCCATGTGGAAGATAGTCACTATTTACGGATTGTGGTCAGCCAGTTACGTAAGAAACTCAGTGACGATGCTGCTACACCAAAAATCATAGAAACTGAGCCCGGGGTTGGTTATCGGTTTTTACTTTTACCGCTCAATAAGCATTTCTCATAACGGGGTATATAGAGGTTGTTATGGCACAATTTGTAGTTATTGGTTTAGGTCGATTTGGTTTTGCGGCTTGTTTGGAATTAAAGCGGCTTGGAAACAAAGTGATAGGGGTAGATAGTCGCGAACGTGTGGTGAACCAAGTTGTTGAGCATATTGATTATGCCACCTCTTTAGACGCGACCGATGAAACGGCATTACGCCAACTAGATATTACGAGAAGCAAAGCGGTATTGGTCGCCATAGGTGAAAACCTAGAATCGAGCATTTTATGTGTACTGTCGTTAAAGAACTTAGGCGTTGAGCAAATTTGGGTTAAGGCCAGCTCAGAAGCGCATCATACAATTTTATCTCGTTTAGGCGTAACACGCGTGATCCGCCCTGAAGAAGAAATGGGGATCAGGGTCGCACAAACACTGAATTACCCCATGGTCAATCAATATATGCAATTGGGGCATGGTTTTTATATGGTGGAAGTCATCGTGAATAAATTAAGCTGCGGGCAGTCTTTGGCGACGCTATTAAAGCGTGCAAAGGGCGAAATCAAGGCTGTGTTAGTACAGCGCGGCAAAGCGTGTTATAGCAATCCGGCAGAGTCATTTTTGATCAACGAAGATGATAAAGTGATCCTCAGCGGTCAGTTAAAAGCGTTAAATTCTATCGCGCTAAAACTGGGGGCGTAATGAAAACATGGAGTCCCCATTATTATCCCTATCCAAGTAGCCAGCCCAAAGCCCGCAAAAAGCCCTTGAGGTTAAGCCCCCCAGCAGTTCTGTTTATTGGGTTTTGTGGGCTGATAGCTTTAGGTACTATTTTGTTGTTGCTACCGATAGCACATACCCAAGACATCAAAGTGATGCAAGCGTTATTTACTGCAACTTCCGCGGTAACGGTGACAGGACTTGCCGTATTGAGTACGCCAAATGATTTTACGACCTTTGGCCATCTTGTTATTGCTAGTCTTATTCAAATCGGTGGACTTGGTTTTATGACCATTACGGTTGTGGTGCTGCGGGGGATGGGGCAGCAAATGGACATTAGTAAACAACTTATCGCAAAAGAAAGCTTTGGCATAGCTCGATTTGATCAGTTGGTTGATACAGCCAAATGCGTGTTAGTTTATGCACTGATCATCGAATCTATAGGGTTTACCATTTTGCTTGCCCATTGGTATCAAACGCTACCGCTTGGTGATGCGATAATGCAAAGCTTCTTCTACACTATTTCGGCTTTTAACAATGCGGGATTTGCATTGCATGAGGACAGCCTAACCAGTTTTCGTGGTGATTGGGTCGTTAATTTTGTGATATCGGGATTATTTGTGATTGGCGGACTTGGATTTGTGGTGTTGATGGATATAGTAAAAAGACGCCGTTGGAGCCGGTTTGGATCTGCCACTAAGTTAGTCTTGATAGCAACAGCGGTGTTAAATGTGCTGGCATTTAGCTTATTTTGGCTTTTTGAAGCAAATAACCCAGAGACCCTTGGAAATTTGCCGGTGTCTGAGCAAGTGATCACCGCCTGGATGCAAGCTGTGACGCCACGGACAGCGGGCTTTAACAGTATCGACTTTGCGCTGGTGAATGACGAAAGTACCGTGTTGACCATTTGGTTAATGATAATAGGAGGCGGCTCTATGAGTACGGCCAGTGGTCTTAAAATAACCACGGTTGTGGTGCTATTAATGGCAACTTACGCTTATCTAAGACGCAGAGATCAAGTCGCTATCGGACACAGACAGATCTCGCCTGAAACGGTATTTAAGGCGCTTAGTCTCACCGTGGTTTACTTTTTTACCGTGATGCTCGCAACCCTTATTTTAACGATCACCGAGAAGGCAAATTTAACGGATATCACGTTTGAAGCAGTGTCGGCATTAGGCACGGTTGGCTTGTCTCGAGGGATCACCGGCTCATTGTCTGAACCCGGTGAAGCGGTAATCATCTTTTTAATGCTGATTGGACGCTTGGGGCCGTTAACCTTTCTATACTTGATCGCTCGCCCGAAACGGGAGAATTTAAAGTATGCAAAAGCGGAAATTCAGGTAGGATAAGCAAAAAAATAACGGAAATCATGATGAAGTATCCCAATCCGTTGAAAGCGGGCAGTAAAATTGCGATCACGGCATTCTCAGCGGGCGTACCTGCTGCTATGCACGCGAGACTAGACAGCGCTTTGGATTATCTAACGCAACAAGGTTTTGAACTCGTGGTTGGTGAATGCCTGCGCGATAACCACAACTACGTTAGCGCGGATGTCAAAACCCGTGCTAATGAGCTTATGGGATACTTACTCGACGACACAATAGACGCGATTATGCCGCCATGGGGCGGTGCAATTGCAATGGATTTACTGACATTACTTAATTGGGAAAAGTTGGCGCATGCTCCGCCAAAATGGCTCATCGGTTTCTCTGATGTCAGCACTTTGCTGAGCGCAGTGACTTGCAAACTAGGCTGGGCAAGCGTGCATGCAACTAACCTTATGCAATTAAATGCCCATCAACAAGACCCTTTAACGGTTGGACTTTTTAACCATTTGAGGCGCGCGCCTAAGGACTCTTTTACGCAGTTTCCCTCGACACATTTTGAAGCTGAGCCACTCAATTTTGTTGATTTTCCCGATGCTGGATTTAACTTGTCCGCGAGCACTCAATGGCGTATTTTGGCCAATGGCAATCACCGGCAGCAGTTTGCTGGTCGATTATTAGGCGGCTGTTTGGATATTCACATGTTATTGGCTGGTACGGAATATTTTGATCTGGACGCTTTTTCACAGGCGCACCCTGATGAGTCGATTATCTTATATTTTGAAAATGGCGAAATGCCGCCAGCGGCGTACTATCGTGCACTGCAAAGTATTAAATTACGGGGCTGGTTTTCGAAAGTCGCTGGAGCTTTGATTGGTCGAAATCCAGAGCCGCTAGCAAAAGATAGCGACTGGACGCACCTAGATGCATTGAAAAAAGTCTTTACTGGTTGCGATTTCCCTGTGCTATACGATGTGGATATAGGCCATCAAGCGCCGAATTTAACGCTGATTAACGGCGCTTATGCCGAAGTGACTGTTGGCGATACCTTTTCAATTACACAGACATTAATATGAATCTAGAATATAAAGTCGGCTCGATAGATGACCTCCTTGCGATAGAAAACCAAATTCCTGAATTTGCCACGCCAAGAAAGGGTGAGGAAGTCGTAGACAAACTGCGAGATAAACAACATTTATTGCTGGTGGCGTACGCTCAAGGTATGCCTGTTGGATATAAGCTGGGCCACGAACTGCCAAATAACGAGTTTTATAGCTGGTTAGGCGCGGTCATCCCCGAATATCGTGGCAAAGGTATTGCCAAGCAGTTGTTGGTGATGCAAGAAACTTGGTGCAAAGCGCAAGGCTATAGCGCCATTAGAGTAAAGTCGAGAAACCTATTCAAAAACATGCTATTGATGTTAATAAGCCGCGATTACCAGATTGTAAAATGTGAACAAATCAACGGCTCATCGGATTGCAAAATTCACTTTTATAAGCAATTACAAAAAGCCTAACCTTTGATATTAGGCTTTATTGTTATCAGATGAGCTGGTGGCGCTTCGTCTCCATATTCCTGCTAATATTGAGCCGCTGACATTATGCCAAACAGAAAATAGGGTACCTGCTACGGCCGCTGTAGGAGTAAAGAACTTCATGGCAAGCGCAACAGCAAGCCCCGAGTTTTGCATGCCCACCTCAAAGGCCATGGTGCGACATACCTTCTCGTCAAAACCGAGCCGTTTCGGAATGAAATAGCCCAAAAGTAGCCCTGTAGTATTGTGCAGGATCACGGCAACCAGCATAACGAGCCCGATGCTTTCAAGTTTAGGTTGATTAAGAGCAACGATCACTGCAATGATAAAAACGATTGAAAGCATTGAAAGTAAAGGCAGTATCGGAGTTGTTTTGATAACAGAGTGCGCCAGTGGCTTGTCAAGCAATGTATTGAAAGTAACGCCCACAGCTACAGGAAATAGCACAATTTTTAGCAGGCTCGTCAACATATCAGAAAACTGAATATCAACCACCTGGCCAATCATCAATGTGGTAATTAGTGGCGTTAAGAACACGCCGAGTAAAGTACTAATCGCGGTCATAGAAATCGATAACGCGACATCTCCTTTGGCGAGATAACACAAAACGTTACTAGCCGTGCCGCCAGCAACCGTGCCCACTAAAATCATACCAATTAATAAGTCAGTTTCTACGCTCATTGTGGTTGCAATCAAGTAGGCAACACTCGGCATTACGGTAAATTGAAGCAGTACACTAACGCAAATGGCTTTTTTGTTGTCAAGCACGCGTAAAAAGTCTTTTGTAGTGAGGGTTAAACCCATTGTGAGCATGATCAACATTAATAACGGAATAATACCGCCTTTAAATGCGCTAAATAGAGTTGGAAAAAGATAGGCAACTATTGAGCAAATAACGGCCCAGATTGGAAAGAGCTGTACTATTTTACTCATTTTTCGCCTTTAGTTCCGAGTTTGCTGTACAGAAGGGCTGCAAAAATAATAGCACTACCAATACCAAGGCGAACGAGGTCAGCTTCTCGGTTCCAAATCAGCAAATTGACAATGATCCCAGCTGGGATCAGCACATTGTTCATTACCGCGAGTTCACCCACCGAGACGCGGGTCAGTCCTAAGTTCCAGACGTAATATCCTACGCCTGAAGCAATCAAGCCTAAATAAATGAGTATTCCCCATTGTAGATTAGTACTTGGGAGTTGCTGGGGATTACCGAATAATATAAATCCAATGGCGAGCACGAGGGACGCACCAATAAAGAAAAAGCCGAAGCTTTGGTGGTGTACCAGCTGGTAATGGTTACTTAAGCGTTTGTAACTTACTTGGCCTATCGCAAAGCAAAGGTTTGCGCCTTGCACTAGTAGCAAGCCAAAAAGGTAATCGCTAGTAAGCTCTGTAAATCTAATGGTGATTGCACCAATGATAGCTATGAGTGCAGACAGCAAAAAGGTGGCATTGAACGAGCGGTTTAGTAAGTCATTGAGTGCAGTAATATAGATGGGTGTCATCACAGTGAATAGCAACACTTCAGGTACGCTTAGGTATAAAAAAGAATGATAGTAAAAGCCATACATCAGACCAATCTGCACTGCACCGATTGCCATCAGCTTGATTATCAACTCTTTATTCACTGAGTTCAATTTCAAAAATGGAATAAACACAATTGCAGCAAGCAAGGTTCTAGATAAAGCGCTAAACCAAGCATCGACTTGGCCTGCCAAATAGACACCAATTAAAGAAAACGAGAACGCCCAAAGTAAAGTAACAGTCCAAAGTAATGGCATGGTTAATTAGTTGTAATTTTTAATCCCGCAATTGTATCACGAGTGTCGTAGAAAATTGACTGTTCGAAAAAAGCGATGATAACAATCTTTATAATGTGATTTTAATTTATGGTTATTCGCATAGAATGGCCTGTGTATTCACACTTACATCCCTTCATTGTTTTACCCATGATGTGTTTGGCCGCCGCTGCGGCCTTTTTTTTTAGTCTATTATTTCGATAATCTCTACAGCTGACTCTCAGCGTTTAAATCCCTTGCCATTAAGTCGAATGAACATGGCCTTCTGAACTTGTTGTGAATTTTATGTTTTTATTGGGTTAAAATAATTGAATTTTTTATTTTTATTGTGTAGTTTATTTTTTAACCAAGGTTTCTTGGTTGTTAACATAATAAATATAAGGAGAGCAAGATGAAACAAAAAATAACTAAGATACTTGCAGCTATTGCACTAGTTGGTACCTGCAGCGTTGGCGCAACAGAGTTGAATTGCGACCTACAAGTGAAAAGAGGTGGCAACGTCATCGGTAACGGACAAACCTGCTTTGGTATGGACTTCTCATTTGGCAACTCAACTACAGGTAAGTTCTACTTAACGAATATCAGCAAACCGATTAATAAAGTGATTTGGAATGGTGATGCTAGCTGTTCTGGTGGTGTTGAATGTGCACTTACTGTTTATGCGTATCAAACACATACAGCAACGGCGACTATTTTATACAAAGATGGCACATACGAAGAAACGAATGTATCACGTATCTCGTATGAAACTGGTCACTAACTGGTCACTAAAAGTTACTTAACTTATTCTTAATTAAAGGAAATAATAATGAAATCAACATTAATTGCTTCAGTATTGGTTGTACTAGGTGGTCTGTCTTTTAGTTCACAAGCGGCAGATTTAAAATGCTCTTTGAACGTGAAATCAGGCGGTAATGTGTGGGGTAATAATACTAGCTATTGTTCTGGAATTGATTTTTCTTTCGGTAATTCAACTTCTGGTAAGTTCTATATCGCAAATGCCACTAAAGCGATTAGTAAAGTAATTTGGAATGGTGATGCGAACTGCAGCGGTGGTACGACGTGTAACATGACCATTCGTGCTTATCGTCAGTACAATGCGACTGCAACTATTCTTTATACTGATGGTACATACGAGACGACAAACTCTGCTCATATTGACTATGAAACAGGGTTCTAAGTCTCGACTTTTATAATAAAACAGCGGGAAAGCCTTTTCCCGCTTTAGGTATTAACCTAACAAAGCCTCAGGGTTGAAGGAAGAAAACCGTTCAGACACATCTATAAGCGTTGGCATAAAGGGCATGACACCTTTGTGTTCACAAGTAAACGCACCACATTTCACAGCAAAGCTAAGTGCCTTTTTTACGGTTGGGAAGTTTTGCACTAGTGTATCTTTTGAGATCCCATGTTGGCTGAGTTGAAATAGAAACCCTGCCATTAAGCTATCCCCAGCTCCGGTTGTATCAACCGCATCAATAGTAGGAGAGGCGACGGAATAAAAGTCTTTAGCTGTTAATACACTGCAAGGGTTTGGCCCATCGCTTGAGATCACCACTTGTACGCCGACACTAAGTAACCAATCTAAATAGCTAGCCTCTCTCATGTTCTTTTCTTCAGCAAGATATCTCAGCTCATCTTTACTCACTTTTAATATGTCGACATAGGGGTAGCAAGCCTCTATACGTTCGGATAAGCAAGATAAGTCCTGCCATAGATTCAAGCGCAGGTTAACATCAAATGAAATTAATTGATTATGAGCCGCAGCAGACTTTAATAACGCCATGGTGGTACTTGTCACTTCTGCATCGGTAAGCGTGTTGGAGCAAAAATGAAATATCCCGTGATCTGGCCATTGCAAATGCTCAAAGTCTTTTGGGCGGATTGCGATATCAGCGGTATTGTCGCGGTAAAACGAAAAGCTTCGTTCTCCTTGAGCGTCTAAGTGGACGATGGCCAAGGCGGTTTGCGCTCCCTTTATGGATACACAATATTCGGTTCCAACAGCATATAGCGCCAAGGTTGATTTTAATTGCAGCGAAAAGGGATCTTCAGCAAAACCTCCCACAAACCGAGCACTGCCACCAAGTTTAGCAAAGCCCACCGCTACATTCGCTGGAGCGCCGCCAGCAATAGGTTTAAAGCTACCGTCGCCGGTAGGTAACAAATCGATAAGCATCTCGCCAAAACATGTTAATTGCATAACTACTACCCCTAATTAGAAACGGTATTTTAAAGTGACAGACGTAGTTCTGCCGTTAATACTGCGAGCGCGAATAATATTGTTAGTTGGAATTACACCTTCCTCGGCTTCTGTTAATCCAGTGGTATCAAAGAGATTGTTTACGTTTAACGCGATATTGAAGCGTTCAGTCAGATCATAACTTGCAAACGCGTTGACCTGAGTGTAACCGTCAAATTTTAACTCGTTGTTGTCTTGTGCGTACGCGTCAGTGGTGCCGATTAGGCTTAAACCGATAGCACCTTGATCGAAGTTATATTTACCCAATAAGGAATAAACAAAGTCAGCTTGCCGTCTTGGCGTGTTACCCTCGACTTCGGGAGTGAGTGCATCTTTTGCGATTTCAGCATCGGTCCAAGTTAAGCTACCTCGTAAGTCGAATGAGCCAATAAAATAGACACCTTCAAGTTCAATACCTTGTGCTTCGTATTGCCTGTCAAAGAACTTTTGGCTGGTTGCCTCAAAGTTTTGCTCTTCTGTTTCGGCGTAAAATAAAGTTGCAAATAGACGACCTTGTTCAAACTTTTGTTTGATACCAAATTCATATTGTGTCACTTCATCCACAGCGTCTTCATCAGCAACACTGCCATCAATATTCACTTTACCGAACAATAGTCTGTCTGCATTTGCACGACCGCCCTCACTAAATCTGCCGAATATGGCGCTGCTTGAGGTCATTTGGTAGTTTGCGCCGACAGAGTAACTTGTGTAGCTCCAATCGTAATTAACCACATTGGGGTTAGCGAGATCGATGGCTGCAACTTGCTCCTCTGGCTTCGAAATAGTGCCATCACGGTTGATATCTACACGAGATGTTACAGCACCTGCAAATGTACCTGTCGCTTTACCTGAATCATGACGCACACTCGCATCAACTGAAATATCGCCGAGCTTTGTTGAAAAGGCGATATATGGGGCACGAGTATCGTATTCAGTGTCGTAGTTGCGCTGGCAGCAATTTCCCCAATAGGGCGTACCGTAGGCATATAATCCGTTTTCAGAATATGCAGTGCCATCCGCAGCGGCCACGTTGACAAGCGCTGCGTTATCTCCTTTAACCTCGAGCAAGTATGAATTCCATAACCAAGACATATTGATATTTTGCGATGACATGAAGTAGCCGAAGGTGAGTGACGTGTCAGTACCAAATGACTTGGTGAGCTTTAGGTCATTCATTATGTTGTCGAAATCATTCATTTCCACTTCGAAGGTATGAACGCGCATTAGTAGTGCTTGATTGAACGCTTGATCTGCTTTTGGTCCGTTGGCAAAGGTGAGTGTTGCACCGGTATCGGCTATGCTCTCGGCAATTGCTTGGCTATTAGCGACCTCAGCAGGGAAAGGCGACATAAATGTGCCTGAGATACTCGACTTTCTGGACCTGTTTTCGATTTGCCAACCATTACCTAGTTTGAAATTTGCTTCAAAGCCGATACTATCAACAACAGGGTGCATTCCGTCTCGCATATCCCCTTGACGAATTTGATTGTTACCACCTAAGCCTTGCGTGGCGGTGAAATAAACAGAGTGAGGTGTATCTGACAGTACATCAAAGCCGCTGATGGAGTCGCCATTAGAATACATTGGCATAGGAAGGTAGCCTGCTGTTTTATCATCAAGGTGTTTTACATATAAACGAACGTAGCCACTTTCAAATTCCTTGGTGATATTGGCTTTGAGTTGGCCGCCTTTATTTGCGGTATAGCCGGTGTCACGTGGGCCTTCACCTTGACGCACAAAGCCACCAATATGAAATTTTATGTCGTCACTTAAATAACTCCCATACTCAAAATCAGTTCTAAACTCGTCATAATCTACACCAAACGTGGTGACAACACTGCCTGACTCATTTTCACCCGTTTTTGAAATCAAGTTGATAATGCCTCCGGGAGCGTCGCTGGCGGCAGTCGAAGCCGAGCCACCACGAATAGACTCGATTGACTCCACGGTATTATCAAGGCGCATAAAAATATCGGCGTTACCAAAAGCAATGTCACCAAACTGCAAAATAGGCAAGCCATCTTCTTGTAACTGCAAAAATTTAGCGCCACCGGATGCGACAGGAAGACCACGTACAGCGATATTTGCATTACCTTCACCACCGGTTGATTCAGACCTTACACCAGGAATTAGTTTGAATGCTTCAGCGGTAGTTCTGGGGGTTGCAACAGAGATTTGTTCCAGTCCTATGCTGCTAACAGAAACACTCGATGCCATAATGGTTGTTCGCTTTGGTACACCCGTTACGACTATTTTCTCGAAGCCATCGGCAGGCGTAGTGTGTGCTTTTTCTTCAGCGGCCGCCGAGTGAGAGATTGCAAGCGTGAGTGCGCTGAGTGTAAATAGGGTGGTTTTGATTGTTGTCATCATTTGCCTCTTGTTATCGTTGTCAAACTCGTGCGGTCTATTAAAAATAAACTTAATCGATTAAGTTTATTTTTAGCACAATTTAATTTGGTTGCAATTAAAAATTAATCAATAATTCAAACAAAATTTTAATGCTTTGGTTTTTATGAATTTTAACCCGCGAAAAATTTGTGGTTGGAGGGGTTACACTCGCTGCAACTTAGCGTTTTTGCTCAATAGTAAGCGGGCAGGGTCCTTTAACCAGTTGTACAGCATGGCCGCAAAGAGTAAAAATGCAAACCCGGTCGCAAGTACAAAGCCATAGCTAACATGGCCAAAGTAATCGCTCACCATACCCATCAGAAGTGGTGCTAGCGCAGCAGAAAGTGCGGTGAAGAACAACATCACACCAGCAACAGAGCCATGCTGAGTTTTGTCAAAACAGGAGATCCCTTTTGAGTTTAATGTTGGGTAAATCATAGACATAAATAAACCACTTAGCGGGAGCGTATAGATAGCGGCATTAACACCATAAAGATAAGTTAAAAAATAGCATACAAATATAGCAAAGCTCAGCGCTAGCATTACGCTTTGCCAACGGTACTTAGCGAGTAACCATACAGCCATAAAGCGACCTACTGCACGTAAAATAAAAAAGATGGTGAGGGCATAAGTTGCAAGCCAAGTTAAATCACCTTGGTAATCCTGTAATAAAGTGGGCATCCAGACATAAATTGCGACTTCAGTTGCAACGTAGAGTGCTATGGCGAGGGAAAAGCCAAGTGCATATTTGTTCTTGAGCATCGCTGCTGTGTGTGAGAGGCCCGCATTGTTTTGTGCATGAGCGGTATTAAACTTGGGAAACTCAGTGCTTAAAGTCACGATACTGAGTATTAAGCACAGCCCACCAGCAAGCACATAAAGATAGGTCCAACTCACCCCCTGTATCAATAGATAACTGACAATTGCAGGGCCAATTATCGCGCCGATGGCAAAGAAGCCTTCGACTTTATTCATGGTTTGAGTATGTTCTTGTGCGCCGTCAGAAATGTCGCCTAGAAGAGCGAGGGCCCCTGTTTTAAATAGGCCAATGGCTAATCCAATCACACATAAAAGCATTAAAAACATGGTGAAAGTTTCACCCAGTGCGAACAGAAAACATGCGGATGAAAATAGCATGAGGCCAATTAACACCGTGAGCTTACGACCTATTTTATCTGCCAGAAATCCTAAACATAAGCCGCTAAAGGCAATTAAAATCATTGGCGCATAGTGAAAGGCGCTGGCTTGGGTCATGCTAAGTTGATATTCGCTGATCAGTGTTGGAATGATCACGCCAACGGCGTCTGATGTCATCGCAAACATCAAAAACATCATATAAGTTAACCAGCGCAATGTGTTGAGCTGAGTGTGATTCGACTTGCTGCTCATTGTTCACCTCTTGAAGGGCTTTGTTATGTAGCTGGTCTACTTCTTTACATAAGACTGAGTGTAATACTAATCTGCATTAAGCGAATTATTTTTAGTAGAACGCTACGATAAAACTTGATTATTGTTTGTTCATGATTAAAGATATAACTTAATCGATTAAGTCTCAACTTTTTTAATGAGTAAATTATGAAAAACCAAGTTCAGTTGATCACGTATGCTGACCGCCTGTCTGGCGGCGGCCTTGCACAATTAAATACGTTACTAACGGGCCCGTTAGCTGGACTATTTGGTGGTGTCCACATTTTGCCTTTTTACTATCCAATTGATGGTAGTGACGCAGGTTTCGACCCGATTGACCATGCCAAAGTCGACGAACGATTGGGCGATTGGCAACATATTAAGTTGATTGCCGAGCACTATGAGGTAATGGCAGATCTTATCGTTAACCATGTGTCAGGAGAGTCAGCAGAATTTGCAGATGTGTTGGCTCATGGCCAAGAGTCACAGTTTTGGTCGATGTTTTTAAAAGAAGAAGATGTCTTTCCTGATGGCATCACGCAAGCACATGCGCAAGCAATTTATCGTCCGAGGCCGGGAAGTTGCTTTTCTAAAAAGGCGTTAGCGAGTGGCGAAGTTGTGGATTTTTGGACCACTTTTACTGATAACCAAATTGATATTAATGTTGAATCAGAAGCGGGGCGTGCTTATTTAGAAAAAGTCTTAACATTGTTTGCAGACAGTGGAGTGAAAATTATTCGACTAGATGCCGCAGGATATGCAATCAAACGCGCAAATACCAGCTGTTTTATGACTGATGAGGCCTTTGCTTTTATCAATCAATTATCCAAGCGCGCCAATGAGCTTGGTATGGAAACCATTGCCGAAATTCACAGTTATTACAAAACTCAAGTAGAGGTTGCCAGCAAAGTCGACCGTGTTTATGACTTTGCGCTCCCTCCGCTTATTTTACACAGTTTATTCAATAAAGATTTCTCGGCTTTAGCCAAGTGGTTGGACATTGCGCCGCGTAATTGTCTAACCGTGCTGGATACTCATGACGGAATCGGCATTATTGACGCGGGGCCTGAAGGGGATAAACCAGGGTTACTCGATGCCAATCAAATTGATGCTTTGGTTGAGCAGATCCATAGCAACAGTAAAGGCCAAAGTCGCAAGGCAACCGGCGCTGCAGCGAGCAATGTCGACTTGTATCAAGTCAATTGCAGTTATTATGAAGCCTTAGGGAAGCATGATTTTTATTATTTGGTAGCAAGAGCAATTCAGTTCTTTTGCCCTGGAGTACCACAAGTTTATTACGGTGGTCTATTGGCGATGGAAAATGACATAGCACTCCTAGAAAAAAGTAATGTTGGACGCGATATCAACCGCCCTTATTTGGATGTCGCGATGGTGGAAGCCGCACTCGATAAACCTGTGGTGAAGGGTCTGCAAACTCTAATTAAACTGCGTAATACTTGCTGCGCATTTGATGGCAATTTTGCATTAACATGCCAAGGCTCAAATCTGGTTATAACTTGGGAGGGCAATAATGCCAAAGCGGAGTTGCGAGTTGATCTCGCAAAAGATGAAGCCATGATTAAAACTTCTGAAAACGCAACAGAGCAGAGCTATAACATTCAATCGCTGCTTTTCTAACCATAGCGAGGAGCCAAAGTTGCGCGTAGAAAGCTGGCTTTAAGTTCCTCAACATCGATTATCCTTGGTAGCGGCTCGCAATCTTAGTTGAGCTGCTATGTATAGATAAATATCAACAAAGCGTAATTGACATAGCGGATTATCTATATAACAATAAAGTTATATAATTAATTTATTATGCAATGATGAAGATACTTTTTCTTTGTTCTGGAAACTCAACGCGGTCAATTTTAGCGCAGGCGCTAGCTAACTTTCATGGTGGTTCGGATGTTCATGCTTATAGTGCAGGCACTAAGCCGAGCACTGTGAATGCGACTACGCTGTCAATGCTACGCCGTTTAGGGATTAATACGGACAATCTGTACAGTAAACACCTCAATGAGTATAAGGACGAACACTTTGATGTGGTGGTAACCTTATGCTCTGAAGTCCAATCTGAATGCGAAGGTAAACTGCAAGGAGAGCATGTCCTTGCGTGGGATATTGCGAGTCCAGCTGAGCGAAGTCGCAATAATGCTTATGAGCAAACCTTGTTCGACATCAATGAACAAGTTATTTCCCTACTACGCGAAGGTAAGCCACAACATACGCTACTTACACCCTTGCAATTTTATAAATCCTTAGCGGATGAGATCCGCTTAAAAACGCTTGCCATGTTGATGGTGGAAGGTGAGCTATGTGTTTGCGAGCTAATGGCTGCGCTTGAACAAGATAGCCAACCCAAGGTGTCACGGCATTTGGCGCAGCTAAAGAAGGCTGGAATTCTATGTGATCGCAAGCAAAAACAATGGGTATTTTATTCTATAAACCCAACGCTACCGCTATGGATGAAGGCGGTGATAAACGCAACGGTTATGCATCAACCAGATTATATAAAAGCTGAGTTAGTGAGGCTAAATGCGATGGGCGAACGGCCAACACGCATGGCAACTTGCTGTAACTAATAATTAGATTTTGGAGTTCTTATGACAATTAAAGTAGGGATCAATGGTTTTGGTCGAATGGGGCGTTTGGCGCTTCGCGCTAGCTTTGACTGGCCTGAAATCGAGTTTGTACAAATTAACGATCCTGCGGGCAATGCAGAAACCCTAGCACACTTGCTAGAGTTTGATTCTGTCCATGGTAAATGGCATCACAGTGTGTCTTTTCAAGATGAACAGATCCAAATAGGTGAAACAGTGTTGTCGGTGACTCAAAACAAAGAGATTGCGCAAACCGACTGGTCTCAATGTGACGTCGTGATCGAAGCATCCGGCAAAATGAAAACCAAAGCTTTGCTGCAACAGTATTTAGATCAAGGCGTTAAGCGTGTTGTTGTTACGGCACCGGTAAAAGAAGAAGGAGTATTGAATATTGTGATGGGAGTGAATGACCATCTATATGACGATATGCCCCACCAAATCGTTACAGCCGCTTCTTGTACCACAAACTGCTTAGCGCCCGTGGTAAAAGTCCTGCAACAAAATATCGGCATAAAGCACGGTTCGATGACGACTATTCATGACATCACCAACACGCAAACCATTTTGGATGCGCCACATAAGGATTTACGCCGCGCGCGGGCCTGTGGCATGAGTTTAATTCCGACAACAACGGGTTCAGCGACTGCTATTACCCATATCTTTCCTGAATTAAAAGGTAAGTTAAATGGTCACGCCGTTCGTATTCCGTTGGCGAATGCTTCACTAACAGACTGCGTTTTCGAGGTTGAGCGGCCAACTACAGTGGAAGAGATTAACCTCTGGATGGCGCAAGCTGCTGCTACTGAGCTTAACGGAATTTTAGGCTATGAATCAAGACCATTAGTTTCTATTGACTATAAAACGGATCCTCGCTCTAGTATCGTCGATGCGTTATCTACAATGGTAGTTAATGGTACTCAGGTTAAGTTGTACGTGTGGTATGACAACGAGTGGGGCTATGCAAATCGTACCGCGGAATTAGTACGTAAAGTCGGATTGTCGTTAGGCGAATAAAGCATTATGCAGCTGCGCAATATACCTCAAAATATCAAGCAATATCTCATTGTGACAGGCAACTATTGGGCGTTTACCTTAACGGATGGTGCGCTCAGAATGTTGGTGGTGCTTTACTTTCATCAATTGGGTTATAACCCGCTTGAAATTGCCATGCTATTTCTCTTTTATGAAATGTTTGGTGTTGTCACCAATTTAATTGGAGGATGGCTTGGCGCACGCATTGGCTTAAACCGCACCATGAATATTGGGTTAGGCATACAAATAGTGGCATTATTGATGTTGGTAGTACCAACGCACTGGCTCACCGTGCCTTATGTTATGGCAGCACAGGCGCTCTCAGGTATTGCCAAAGATCTCAATAAAATGAGTGCCAAAAGTGCGATAAAGGCCATCGTAAAATCGGGTGAAGAAGGGACCTTGTTTAAGTGGGTAGCAATACTTACCGGCTCTAAAAATGCGCTAAAAGGCGTTGGTTTTTTTCTTGGCGGGCTGCTGCTTACCTTACTTGGCTTTACCGGCGCGATGTGGTTAATGGCAATCATGTTGCTATTAGTGTGGTTGTTTAGCCTTATCAGCTTAAAAAGCGATTTAGGCAAGGCTAAAAGCAAACCCAAATTTAGCGATGTATTTTCAAAAAGCCGAGCAATTAATATGCTGTCTGCCGCGCGATTGTTTTTATTTGCCGCACGGGATGTTTGGTTTGTGGTTGCGCTTCCAGTCTTTTTATCGCAGAAGTTCGGTTGGGATCATTGGTGGGTTGGTGGCTTTATGGCTACTTGGGTTATCGGTTATGGCATCGTGCAATCAACAACTCCTAGGTTTATTAGTCGTGATGAGTTTGCATCAACACCAAGTAAAGTCAGTGGATGGGCGTTGTATTTAGCGGCTATTCCGCTGTTGATTGCTATCTCACTTCAAGCGCAGCTCTGGACAAGCTTAGCTGTAGTAGGTGGGCTTTTACTCTTTGGTATTGTGTTTGCTATCAATTCATCTCTTCATAGCTACCTTATTGTGAGTTTGGCCGATAGTGATGGAGTGTCACTCGATGTGGGCTTCTATTATATGGCGAACGCCATCGGGCGGTTACTCGGTACAGTATTGTCAGGGTGGATCTTTTTGGAGTATGGCTTAGCGGCTTGTTTAGTAATATCTTGCATATTCTTAATCACAGCAGGACTGATTTCAAACAAAATTGTTAGGTAAATGTGTTTGCTTGTGAATATTCTTGTTCCTTATATGGTTTCATGCTTTACTAATCTGGATTTATTCAGCTGACTATATATTAAGGAGAATATAAGTGAATAAATACCTGTTAGTGTCAAGTTCGGTGGTAGCGGCTGTACTAACCTTAACTAAGGTTGCTACAGCTGAAGCTTCAACCAGAAAAATGTATGATTTGGAACTATGTTATACATGCGATGCAAGTAACGCTGAAAGCTTTGCTAAAAAGTATCTGCCAGCACTGACGTGTCACGAAAATGAAGGAGTATTCGATAGGGATTACATTCAAGAATGTTACTCTGATACTAGAGAAGTCCTAATTATCAACGCAAACTCAAAACAGAAGTGGCTTTATAAGTTATGGCATGCTAATCAAGGAGGGGTTAGTGCGGAAATGGAGCTTAGTAGTCAAATTTTACCTGTACCAAATCATGCAAATGCATTAGCGGACGAGTTAATCAAGTCTTATGATGCTTGGGGCCGGGCAACAACGAAAGTTTCCCAAGAGTATAATTCATCAAGTATGCAATCTACACTGGGTATCAATACTAGCACTAGCCGCCAGCAAGCGTTATCTGAAAATAACTGTGAAAATGAAGCTATTACCCGAGCTGCAATACTCGCTTTCGACGAAAGGACAAGAACGACTCTACGAAGACGTGCGGAAAATGCATTAATTGAAGAGTATGGTAGCTTAAGGGCGGCATTTGAGACTACTCGTGTTACTCAGTTTGGTTACACGGTAGGTGTGGGAGGTGTTGGATTTACAGGTCAAGTAGAGTATGTACCGCGCACAAGAATGATAGATATAAAATTTTATGATGCAATTAATGGCAACCATAGAGTGGTATATAATTTAGAGTTTAGTAATGATATTCGCATGGATTTAAATAAAGACATGACGACATTCGCTGGAGTATCTGTGCGCTATTTACGAGAGAATCCTGCAAGCCTAAATCAAGTATCGAATTGTGTTCTTGAAACACTTAATATATATAGAAAAGCGAGTGTGAAAAGTAGTGATACTTCAGATGGTGCTATTGATTTACCGCCAGCTACTGGGCGATATCCAAGTCGCAATTCTGGTGGAGGTCTAGGTGGAGAGTTTTGTACATGGACTTTCTATGATCTTTGGGGAGAGGTGCTTTTCGAAATGGAAGGCATGTGTCCGTAAGGAACTTCTCGTATTTGAGTCTTTAGCTTGGGGCAATTAACAGCTTTGCCCCATTTTTAAGGTATAGCCAAGCATTACTTTATCATCGCTTTTATTTAAGAAGAGTTTGGCTGCTTCTCGGCCTTTTTCTTCACTATTTTGATGAATGGTAGTTAAGCTGGGACTAAAGCGTAGCGCTTCATCAACGCCATCAAAACCAACGACTTTAAGATCCTGCGGTATCTTTACACCAAGTTTTTTGGCTTCTCTTAACAGCGGTAGTGCAATTAAGTCACTCATACACAGCACGGTATTAGGCCTTGGTGAGAGGTTAAGTAGTTCTTTTGCGGCGATATTTGCAAACCTTTCGCTGCTTTCAGGAATATTCCACACTCTGTCTTCGCCAAGTGTTAACCCACGCTCTTCAATGGCTTTGAGATATCCGCTATAACGCTGATGCGCAATAGAGGTCTCTATGTCTGTTAGGTTCTGCTCGTATACGCGGCATAGCAAATCAGTGTCTAATAATCTCAAACCAAAAATAGCAACATCACTATTGTCGTTTAATGCTTTACTCGCTACATCAAAGGCGGCTTGTTGGTTGTCGATATTAATACTGGCATGTGCGGGCAAATCAAAGTCAACCGTCACAACCTGTTTGCTAACATTCGCAAGATGCTCAATTAACTTGGGATTACGCGGGCGGCCATAACAAATTAAACCGTCGACGAAATCGACAATGTCTCCGACATTATCTGCGGTGCCTGAGAACAAGAGTAGGTTAATATGCTGAGCTTCTAAAACGCTTGCAACTCCTCGCATAAAGCTACTTGCAACGGGATCTGATACCATATATTCAACGCTATCGGGTAGTACCAGCGCGACAATGTTAAACGAGCCCTTACGCAGCGATTGGGCTGCCTTGTTAGGTCCAAAATAACCCAATTCTTTACAGGCTTTTAGGATTTCTTCTCGTTTGGATTTAGAGAGTTGATCTGGTCTGTTAAAAGCATTCGATACAGTTGCATTTGACACACCTAATTCCGCCGCAATGCTTTTGAGCGTCCATTTTTTTTTGTCGTTATTCATTGGCAGGACCCCTTAATACAGTCAGGCATATGGCAATGGTTTGGTTCATCTTAACTAGTAAACACCTTAAATAACAAGCAATAATAGATTATTGTCGCAATCTAGTTTAAAGAAAATAGTCAATGAGGTATGATGCGCCATACTTTTATTGCAAATTGTTCTCATAATCAATGACATTAGATAAACTTTCCAAAAATAGCGCAGCGACCATCACTTCTCTTACCCATCCAGATACTGCGTTACTGAGTCGAATAATGGCACTTGGAATTATTCCTGGTGAGCAAATAGAAGTCATTAACGTCGCCCCACTTGGATGCCCGATGCAAGTGAAAATTGGTGACACCTTTGTGAGTGTGCGTAAGGCCGACGCACAGTTCGTTGAAATTGAAGTTTTATAAGTTATTAAGGGCTCACGTATGAAAATTGCGTTAGTGGGCAACCCGAACTGCGGGAAAACCACATTATTTAACCGCCTGACCGGCTCTAAACAAAAAGTAGGGAATTGGCCAGGGGTAACTGTCGAGAAAAAATTCGGCTATTTTGCTTTAGAAAACACAAACGTAGAATTGGTAGATTTGCCCGGCTTATATAGCATGGAGCAAATTGAGCCAAGCCAAGATGAGCAAATCGCGTGTGACTTCCTAAAGCAAAATGAAGCTGACGTCATCATTAACATCGTGGATGCCGCTAACTTACAGCGAAATCTAGTATTAACTTCTCAGCTGAAAGAATTAGGCAAGCCTATTCTCGTTGTTGCAAATATGGTTGATGTCGCAACACAGCGTGGGAGAACGTTAGATTTAAAAAGACTCTCTGAACAGCTAGGGTTACCTGTAGTACCATTCCACGGTGCTAAAGGTACAGGGCAAGAAGCGTTGTTGGCACAACTCGCACAGATCACGCGTTTTCCAAAAGCACCTGAGATGGCAAACACCGAGAGTGCCAGCAGCGATCCCCTCGAAAAAGCGGTTGCTCGTCACCAAGCAGTGAAAAAATTGGCTGATGGCGTAAGTATCATTACGCCAAAACGTGCAGATACGACAGAAACGCTTGATAAAATTGTGCTCAACCGCTGGCTTGGCGTGCCTATTTTCTTAGCCATGATGTATTTAATGTTTACCATTGCGGTTAATGTTGGTGCTGTATTTATCGACTTTTTTGACATCGCCGTGGGCGCCTTACTCATCGATGGTGTAAAAATCTTGCTAGCAGATATTGGCGCACCTCAATGGCTGGGTGTGTTATTGGCTGATGGTTTTGGTGCGGGTATTCAATTAGTAGCGACCTTCATCCCTGTTATTGCGGTGCTATATCTGTGCTTATCCATTTTGGAAGATAGTGGTTATCTTTCTCGGGCCGCGTTTGTTATTGACCGTTTGATGTCATCCATTGGTCTACCGGGCAATGCTTTTGTACCTTTGATCGTTGGATTCGGCTGTAATGTGCCTGCGGTTATGGCGTCAAGAACGATGGGTCGAGAGTCAGATAGATTACTGACGATTATTATGGCGCCATTTATGTCCTGCGGTGCACGTTTGACGGTATATGCGTTATTTGCAGCGGCGTTCTTTCCAACGAACGGAGCCAATGTTGTTTTTGGTCTGTATTTGCTTGGCATATTGGTTGCGGTAGGTTCTGGCTTTTTATTTAGAAAGCAAGTATTCAAAACGCAAAAATTACCCTCATTTACCGAGATGCCAGCGTATCATATGCCAATTTGGCGCAATATATTCATTACCACTTGGCAGCGTCTGAGCGGCTTTATCAAACGTGCTGGCAAAACAATTGTCATGGTAGTTATTTTACTCAGTGCATTAAACTCGATTGGTACCGACGGTTCGTTTGGCAATGAGAATACAGATAAGTCACTTTTGGCGAAGGCTGCACAAGTTGTCACGCCAATCTTTGAGCCAATTGGGTTAAAAGAGGAAAACTGGCCTGCTACGGTTGGTGTTGTGACTGGTATGTTTGCCAAAGAAGCCATCGTCGGTACTTTAGATGCGCTTTATACCGGTGCCGAAGAAGAAGGTGGAGAGTTTTCATTGTTGGCTTCGTTAAAAGAAGCGTTGATGACCATAGTAGACAATAGTAAAGATCTTATCGCAAACCTTGGTGATCCATTAGGACTTAACGAATTAGAATCAGGTGCTGAAAGTGGCACTGTGCTACTCACCGCAATGGCCGCGAAATTTAATGGTCAAATCGGTGCATTTAGTTATCTTGTCTTTATCTTACTTTATACGCCTTGTGTAGCGGTATTAGGTGCAATTAAACGAGAATCTGGCGGTAAGTGGATGTGGCTTGTGATTGGCTGGACGACCTCAATTGCTTATATCATGGCGACTTTAGTTTACCAAGCTAGTCAGTTAAGCACCTCGCCAACGAGTGCTTCGCTTTGGATTATAGCGATGTTGTTGTTTGGATTTGCATGGTGGAAAGGGTTATCCAGACTGGGTAATAAACTTAACCAACCACCAACCTATCAGATAAATTTAGGTTAGTTATTCAAAAGTTTGGTTAATTACGGCGCTTAGAGCGCCGTTTTTTATGTTTTGGTATCAAGCAAAAAAAAGCAGTGTTAACTGAGTCAACACTGCCAACAACTCTAAATCAATCAAGGGGAGTCTTCGTGAAGGAGATTACGCCGCTTTATTGACGGAAGGGTGACGCAATAATGAAAGATTTATGACTGTGAAAATTTCACTTTGCTTCTTGCTAAAAATCGCTTAATTTTTAGCTCTATTCTT
Organism: Pseudoalteromonas sp. Of11M-6; assembly: GCF_022347905.1. Taxonomy (NCBI): domain Bacteria; kingdom Pseudomonadati; phylum Pseudomonadota; class Gammaproteobacteria; order Alteromonadales; family Pseudoalteromonadaceae; genus Pseudoalteromonas; species Pseudoalteromonas sp. Of11M-6. The sequence goes on from NZ_JAKRFW010000007.1 coordinate 24,459, forward strand.
GCCGTTAACTGGGACAATAATGATAACCACTGATACTCCTCTTATTTTACGCCACCTTGATACTATCCATGCACTGATCTCTAATTCTTATTGGGCAAAACAAATGCCTAAAGCATTGTTAGAAAAAGCCATTCAAAATAGCCTGAGTTTCATGTTTTTGGATGACAAAGGCGAGTTTCAGGGTTTTTGTCGCGTGATAACTGACTATGCCACCTTTGCCTATCTTGCCGACGTGATAGTTGAGGATAGTGCCAGAGGTAAAGGGGTAGGCAAAGCGATTGTTCAAGCCGTGGTCGAACATCGAGAGCTACAAGGCTTAAGGCGTTTTATGCTGGCAACTTTTGATGCGCATACTCTATATGAAAAATTCGGCTTTGCAGCGGTGCCAGATCCAAGTATTTTGATGCAGATCTGCCATCCTACAATATATTCGGATTTACAAAATTAATTGCTGGATTTTAGTCACTTATATTTTGTTTTTTAGAACGAAGACTGGATAAATGCACTTACCCTGAACATAATAAAGACGATAACAACAACAGGTGTCTTTATTATGTTACTGCTCGCGACTATCTATTTGGCTGCTGCGATATTGGCGGTGCCAATCGCTAAACGGTTAGGGCTTGGCTCTGTGCTTGGATATTTATTGGCAGGGATCTTAATTGGTCCTCATCTTCTTCATCTTGTGGGAGAGCAAACTGACGTCATGCACTTTGCCGAGTTTGGCGTGGTGATGATGCTATTCTTAGTCGGGCTTGAGTTACAACCCAAAAGGCTCTGGACGATGCGCCGTTCTATAGTTGGTCTCGGTGGCTTACAAGTAGTTATAACAACGGCTGTACTCTATTTCGCGATTGATTTAGCGCTTGGCTTTTTGTGGCAGCAATCATTAGCTATTGCGTTAATGTTGGCACTGTCTTCTACCGCCATTGCACTGCAAACCTTAAATGAAAAAGGCTTGATTAAACAATCTGGCGGTCAAAATGCGTTTTCGGTGTTGTTATTTCAAGATATAGCCGTGATCCCCATTCTCGCGATTATGCCGTTGTTAGCATTTAGTGATTTGGCTGTGAGTGATGGACACGGCAATTTGTTACATGCTTTTCCGACTTACCTCCAAGTGGCTATTTCTGTTTTTGTGATTTTGGCTATTATCGCTGCTGGGCATTATGTTGCCGCGCCATTATTTAGGTATATTGCCAGCACTCGAATGCGCGAACTATTTACCGTGGTGGCGCTATTTATCGTTATCGCAACCGCGTTATTGATGCAAAGCATTGGTTTATCCCCAGCGCTTGGAACATTTCTCGCGGGTGTTGTTCTCGCGGAAAGTGAATTTCGCCATGAATTAGAAGCCGATATTGAACCGTTTAAAGGGTTACTACTTGGCCTCTTTTTCATGACAGTAGGCGCATCAATCGACTTTTCCTTATTGGCACAAAAATGGTTATTTATTTTAGCGTCAGTGGTGCTACTAATGGGGTTAAAGGCGGTTATTTTATATATGTTGGCAACGGCGTTTTCACTGCATAAGCGAGCGACATGGTTATTTACCGCAGCCCTGTGTCAAGGCGGTGAGTTCGCGTTTGTACTCCTTTCGGTTACTGGCAGTTTAGCAATCTTAACTCCAGATCAAGTCGCGTTAGTTACACTGGTTGTTGCGGTATCTATGCTCGGATCGCCCCTCATTTTTATTCTTTATGACAAAATAGTTGAACGCCAGGCCAATACTCCTCAAGAACAAGATAGCTTAGAGACGATGGAAGCGACACAAAACGTTATTGTGGTCGGCTACGGGCGTTTTGGCCAAGTGATAGGGCGTTTGCTTCATGCACAGGGTTATCATTTATCGATTTTGGATCACAGCCCAAGCCAAATTGAATTACTCCGTCGCTTTGGCAATCAAGTGTTTTATGGCGATGGTGCTCGATTAGATTTACTCGAAGCCGCAGGGGCTCACGAAGCGCAAATGCTGGTCGTGGCGATTGATGAGCCAGATAAAACCCTCGAAATCGTCAGGTTGGCGCAGCAACATTTCCCTAACCTAAAACTTGTAGTTCGTGCGACCGACCGTCGCCATGCCTACCAACTGATAAAATTGGGTGTCACTGCGTTTGAGCGAGAAACCTTTGTCTCTGCTGTGAAGTTAGGTGAACAGGCGCTCAAGTTATTGGGCCATAGTGAAGAAGATGTCGCACGAGCGGGTTACCTCTTTACCAAACACGATGTTGAATCTATGCATATGCTCGCCGATGTGTGGGGAGACGATGAAAGCTATGGTATTGCGATCCGTCAGCGTATGGCTGACCTCAAACAGGTGTTGCAGGCGGACGAAAAAGCGCAAGAAGATCTTAATACCTGCCATGGTGAAGATTGTGAAAATAAACCATCAACCATTGAACAATAACGCATAAATATTAGGTTAAATCAGTATGTTGAGAGTGACATTAGAACAGTGGCGAATGTTTAGAGCCGTTGTTGAATATGGTGGTTTTAATCAAGCTGCCAAAGAAGTGCATAAAAGCCAGTCAAGTATCCACACTGCGGTCCATAAAATTGAGGAATGCCTTGGTGTTAAGCTTTTTAGAGTCGAAGGGCGAAGAACCCTGTTAACCGAAGCGGGTGAAATGATGCTGCGCCGTGCCAATTATCTCTTGGAAGAAGCGGCAAAAGTGGAAGCGGTAGGGCAGACGCTGGGCGAGGGAGTTGAGAGTCAATTGCGCATTGCGGTCGATGAAATTTTCCCACAGCAGGTACTCTATAAGGTGCTAGAAAATACATCTGCACAATACCCTTTATTGCGTGTCGAGTTGGTCGAGTCAGTATTAACAGGCGCATCAGAACTTTTACAAAATACCGACGTAGATATCGCCATTTCTCCAGTTACTTTACAAGATGGGTTCAGTGAAGAGTTGTGCCAAATCGAGTTTGTTGCAGTGGCAAATCCCAATCACGCATTACATCAATTTGGTCGCGCGCTTACATTCGAAGACTTAAAATCCCATCGTCAAATCGTAGTGAGAGATTCTGCAATCTCGCGTAAAAAAGATGAAGGATGGTTGGGGGCGCATCAACGTTGGACGGTGAGCCATATGACAACCTCGATAGATATGATAGCGCAAGGCTTAGGATTTGCTTGGTTACCTATTCCGGCTATTAAAACGCAACTAGACTCTGGCGTCTTGAAACCACTACCACTATCGCAACATAGTCAGCGTAAAGCACAGCTTCATCTTATTTTTAAAGATGGTGACAGGCTTGGGCCCGCCGCGCGCGCTTTTATTGGTGAGTTAAGATATCAGTGCATGCAGCTAGAAGATTCTGTTGAGTAGAATGGTTGATGTTAAATTATCAAATTTTATTCGTTTCAAACAGGCAATAGACTAAGGTCATCAACATGCGTTTGGAGCGAAACATGCGATATATTCGAAAAGCACAAGATAGAGGTAAAGCAGATTTTGGCTGGTTGCAAAGCCAACATAGTTTCTCATTTGGTCGATATTATGATCCCGCCCACATGGGATTTGGTAATCTTAGGGTGATCAATGATGACACAGTACTTGGTGGTCATGGCTTTGATACTCATGGTCACCGAGATATGGAAATTATTTCCTATGTCATTGACGGTGAATTAGCACATCAAGATAGTATGGGTAATCAGTTTACTGTGGCGGCAGGTGAAGTTCAGAGAATGAGCGCCGGTAGTGGCATTCTTCATTCAGAATATAATGCTTCAAAGACAGCGCCTGCCCATTTTTTACAAATTTGGATAGAGCCAAAGCTTAAAGGCATAACGCCGAGTTATGAACAAATTCAAATCAAACAAAGTAGCGCACTTACGCCGATTGTTACGCCTACAGGCGCACAGGGCACTCTGAGTATCAATGCAGAAGCTGAAATACACCGCTTGCAGCTACATCAAGGTCAACAGATTGAGCTGAATGCGCACGCGCAAAAAGCCTATTTGCACATTGTTGGCGGCGAAGCGACGCTCGATGGTGAGGCATTTCAGCAAGGAGATGGCATCGGTCTGATTGCTGATGACAACATGCAGGTTACGGCATTAACAGATGTTGAAGCGCTGTGGTTTTTATTACTTAACTAAGCAAATTGGTATTAAATTCAGCGCCTAAAATTAAAGGAATTGAAGAATGACAGAACCAATTCAACTTGCAGTAATTGCCCTTGTCGTTCTGCTAAGTGGTATTTCAAAGTCTGGCTTTGCAGGCGCGTTAGGGGCGTTTTCTGTTCCAATTTTGATGATGGTGTTGAATCCAAGGGACGCCATTGCGTTGATGCTTCCGCTACTTATCGTTGCGGATGTTTTTAGCCTGAAGAGCTATTGGCGCTTATGGAATGTGCCAGAATTAAAGCGGTTATTGCCAGGCACACTAGTCGGGATAGCTTTAGCAACGCTTTTTCTTCAAGGCGTCAGTGAATTTTGGCTGACGGTTGTGATTGCAGCGATGAGCATAGTATTTGCGCTTAAAAGCTTACTGATTAAAAATACACCTGAAAGTGTTGAGCACTTAAGGTTATTGGCCGCGAGCACCTCTACCGCAGCTGGTATCTCCACGACCTTAATTCATGCTGGCGGCCCACCACTCATGGTGTATTTTAACGCTCGAAAATTGGAGCCAACGGCTTATATCGCGACGGTTGCGGTACTATTTGCACTGATGAATGTGATTAAGTTGGCGACCTTCTCTGCAACTGGGTTGTTACAGTGGCAACATGTGCTGCTTGCTATCTGTTTTACACCTTTAGCGTTGCTCGGTAATAGACTCGGTGTGCACCTAGCGAAACGCTTACCTAAAAAGCAATTTTTGCTGGTGATGAATGGACTACTGCTCATGCTTGGACTGGTATTAATTGGTAAATTGTTGTGACTGTGTAGGCTTACCAACATGCAGCAAAGTAAATGCCCACAACATGTTGTGGGCATAGAAAACTATAACTGTTCTTCCATCTCTTTTTGATACTCATCTGCAAGTTGCGACTTTTCACTTTTATCAAGTACTTTACCCGCTCGCTGGAAAAACGCTTGCTCTTCGTCAGCCAAGTGATGCTCAACTTTGTCTTTGAGGTTTTTCAATTTAGTTAGCCAACTAGGGTCGGAAAACTCCGTATTATCCAGTGCCTCAATTAACTCATCAATCTCATGATGCTCGGCGATACCGTGGCGAGAGTCTTCGATCGTCATGTCGCTTTCCATTAACGGGGCGTAAAAGTACCTTTCTTCTGCGATGGCATGTGCCTCTAACGCGTCTTTCAACTCTTTATAGTACTTTTCGCGGACCTTTGAATCACCAGACGTTTCTGCCAACATGTTCAATAGGGCGCGTTGATGATCATGATCTTGCTTTATTGCATTAAAAATTTCCATGTAGATTACCTCTTTCTAGCTTAAAACGTCTGCTTTGGTGCTGTTTTTAAAAAACGACATGAGTTTGCTGCGATGCGCCTCATTATTCGTTTTAATGATAAGCAGCCACTTGCCCTCTGCGATTTTATTCATCACCGCCTGGTTAAACGCATCTTTGTCTGGACGCAAAGAAATAAGGCCTGAAGCAAATAGCCCTAAAAATAAGCCGGGGCTTAATAAAGCGATAAACGTTAAGTAAGGATTAGCTTGTGTGAAAGCCGGTCCATAACTTACCAATAGCCCCGCGATTAGAAAGCCTAATATCACCCCCATGCTGCCAAGGTACAAATGCCAATTAAGCATGTTTTTGGCAAGGCGACTTTCGCTTTTAGGCTCAAGTTTTTTGTCGGCATCTTTGTCATACGGATTAACCAGTTCTAGATGCTCATGTTGAACAAGGTGGCTGTTTAACAATTCATTTTGCAATCTTTCTGCGGCTGCTTTCCCTGTTAGAACGGCCCCAACTCTATGATCTGTGTAGGATAATATTTCAAAAGTATCCATTACTCCTCCTAATTTCGTTGCAGCTTGTAATTATTCAAACTGCAAGTGTTATACCGGGAGAGTAAGATATCTAAGGTATTGAATTTTATTAATAATTTTAGATTTCAGATGTTGTGGGGTTGAACAAATGAAGCACAAGGCAGAAAGAATTACCGAGTAGTTACTACATGTTTTGATACAACATAATGATTATAAAGTTAGTTTAGGGAAGAAACTGGCATATTTACTCATATTGTATCAAAAAATTTACAAAGGTATGTTTTGTTACTTAATTCAAGATATTAAGTGTGGGTCTATTTTTTAAACAAATGCATGAAAGCATTGCATAAATATTTAAAGTAAATTAAATATTATTAAAATGTTAACTTTGGGGTTTATTTATTTGAATTGCTGCCTAGTCTAATAAGGCGTGGCGAGTGCTAATGGGCTTGCCATGTCTTCTGCAGTTGAAGGAGAAAACAGTCACATTTCATCTAATGTTTTTTGTTAAGCAGTGATGAAAAGGACAATAAAACAACAATACTAGGAGTGTAATTCGTGAAATTATCTACAGTAACTATGGCTACGGCGTGTGCGATTGCGTTTACTTCGCTCAGTGCTCAAGCTGCAACAAAACAATACCTAAACCAGCAAGCTGACATGAATACTATGCTTAAATCAGCTTCTCAAACTGTGTTGAGTACACAACCAGAAGTGCTGATTGGTTTGGAAAGCGCGAGCCAACTAAAGGAGCTTAAAAGCTTCAATAGTAAAAAAGGTGAAGTAACTAAGCGTTTTCAACAAATGTACCAAGGATTACCAGTGATTGGCGATTCGGTCATTTTAACGTTTGACGATGCCGGTGCGCTTAAAAAGGCTCACGGTGCAGCGGTTTATAACATCGCGGCTGACATCGGTTCGGTAAAACCCAAGCTAAATGCCAAAATGGCATTGAATCAGTTTGAAAAGCAATCGCTTAGTGCAGACAAAAAGCTTAAAAAACATAATGAAAAATCTCGCCTAGCGATCTGGCTTGATGGCAATTCAACGGCACGTTTAGTCTATGAAGTCACTTTTGTTACTTATGGTGATGAGCCTAAACGCCCATATTTGATCATTGATGCAAACACAGGCGAAGTGTTAGAAAGCTTCAATAACTTGCAGCATGCAGATGCGATAGGCCCTGGTGGTAACCAAAAGACTGGTCGTTACCAATATGGTACTGATTATGGTCATCTAGACGTTGCACAGTCAGGCAATACTTGTACCATGACTAATGCGAACGTTAAGACAATTAACTTAAATCACGGTAGCAGCGGCTCGACTGCACATAGCTTTACGTGCCCAGAAAATACAGTTAAAGAAATTAACGGTGCATACTCACCGCTGAACGACGCCCATTATTTTGGCAATGTAGTATTTAATATGTACAACGATTGGCTCGGCACTGCGCCATTGTCGTTCCAGCTTAAAATGCGCGTTCATTATAGCAGTAATTATGAAAACGCGTTCTGGGATGGCAGCGCGATGACTTTTGGCGATGGTGCGAATACATTCTATCCGTTGGTAAGCCTTGATGTATCTGCTCACGAAGTGAGTCATGGTTTCACAGAGCAAAACTCAGGTCTAGTATACCGTTATAAATCAGGTGGCTTGAACGAAGCGTTTTCTGATATGGCTGGTGAGGCTGCTGAATTTTATATGAAAGGCAGCAATGACTGGTTAGTTGGCCAAGACATCTTCAAAGGCAGTGGCGCATTGCGTTATATGAATGACCCAACGCAAGACGGCCGCTCAATCGATCACCAGTCTAACTATACGTCTAGCATGGACGTTCACCACACTTCAGGGGTGTTCAACAAAGCCTTCTACAATCTGGCAACTACAGCGGGTTGGGATACGAAAAAAGCCTTTATCGTAATGGCAAAAGCTAACCAAATGTATTGGACTGCGAACACCGATTGGGATACTGCAGGTAACGGTGTAATGGATGCGGCATGTGACCTAGGTTATGAACCTGGTGATGTACAAGCTGCGTTAGCAGCGGTTGGCGTCAACTCAAACTTAAGCTCAGGTAGTAGCTGTGATACTAATCCTCCACCACCTCCAGGTGGCGACGAAGAGTTAACGAACGGTCAGCCTCGTACTGGGATAAGTGGCGCGGCAAAAGAGCAAATGTTTTTTACCCTTGATGTGCCAGCTGATGCGACTAGCCTAAACTTCACCACTTCTGGTGGTAGCGGTGATGCGGACCTTTATGTCAAGTATGGTTCTCGTCCGACGTTAAACACTTATGATTGTAATAGCACAACGTCTACAAGTAACGAAAGCTGCGACATTAATAACATTCAAGCAGGTAAGTACTACGTGATGGTTGAAGCATGGAATCAGATTTCGGGCGTGACTTTGACTGGTACATACAGCTCAACAGGTGGAACTCAACCAATTGATCGCACTGAGTCTAATATCAGTGTTGCATCTGGCAGTTGGGCACGTTTCACACAAGATCTAAATGCTAGCTACAGCAATCTTGAAGTGAGTATTTCTGGTGGTTCAGGTGACGCGGATCTATACGTAAACTTTGGTTCTCAATCAACAACGTCGAGCTATCAGTGTCGCCCTTATAAAAACGGTAACAATGAGACTTGTACGATTGCAAACCCGCAGCAAGGTACTTGGTATATTGATTTACGTGGCTATAGTGCAGCAAGCGGTGTAACACTGAATATCAAAGCGAACTAAGTAAAAGTTTAAAGGGAGCGCAAGCTCCCTTTTTATTAGGCCCCAAAAAAATCATAAATTTACCTCATTTGAATAATCCTTTTATTTTGCTCAGCGCTTAAATCATGTTGTTATTCAAATGAGTTGAGGATACAACAATGAAATTAACTACACCTATGCTACTGAGCATTGCCTGTTTGAGTGGCTTTTCTGAAGCGTCAGAAGAGGTTTGGGTGACGATGGATGCGAAGTCTAGTCAGCATTTCCAAGTCCATAATTCTATTCGCGGTACTCACTTTGAGCAGCTTTCTTTACCGAACAGTGAAGTCAAAGCGTTAAAAGTACCTGCAAACTTACATTCACACCTGAGTGCATTTATGCACGAAGAATATCACCGCTGTGGTGGCTTTGTCGCCCATGACTCCTTAGAGCAGGCGCAAAGCTATCTTGCACAGTTAGAAAGCGTAAACCCAAGTGCGACGCTGGTTAACTACAGCATTGATAACCCCGCGCGGGTTAACAGCTTAATCTCAAAAGTCAGTACGGTGAACTTAGACAGCAGTGTCAATTCGCTAACCAGTTTTTATAACCGCTATTATACCTCGCAAACGGGTGTTGATGCCGCTGCATGGGTCAAGCAAACATGGAGCGATATTGCAGCAAGTCGCTCAGATATTAGTGTTGAATATTTTAGCCACTCTTGGGCTCAGTCTTCAGTGATTGTCACCATTCCAGGTAGCGAACTGAGCGATGAAATCGTTATTATCAGCGGGCACCTTGATTCAATTAACCAATCTAACTCGAGTGGGCTTGCGCCGGGTGCGGATGATAATGCCTCTGGGATCGCTGTGCTTACTGAAGCGCTAAGCGCTATTGTTGAAGATGGTTATCAGCCTCAGCGGACAATCCAAATCATGGGCTTTGCGGCAGAGGAAGTTGGGCTTCGAGGTTCTAAAGCTATCGCGCAGTCTTACAGCTCTCAGGGAAAAAACGTAGTCGGTATGACACAATTTGATATGACTGGCCGCAATGGCAGTAGTGCGGATATTGTGATGATGACAGACTATACAAACAGCGCACAGAATCAGTTCTTAGGCCAATTAATTGAAACTTATTTGCCAAACCTTAGCTATGCCTATGACCAATGTGGCTATGGCTGCTCCGACCATGCATCTTGGTATCAGCAAGGGTTCCCAGCTTCTATGCCATTTGAATCAAGAATGTCTGAGATCAACAGAAAAATTCATACCACCAACGATACTGAATTTGATTCAACACATGCACAAAAATTTGCAAAACTCGCGCTGGCGTTTGTTGCTGAGCTTGGTAAAAATGCGGGTGATACACCTCCGCCACAACCAAACAATAAGCTTGAAAATGGTGTGGCTAAAACGGGGATTTCTGGCGCTTCTAAAAGCCAGCAGTTTTTCACCATGGAAGTACCACAAGGTGCAACTAATTTAAGTTTTACCACCTCAGGTGGCACTGGTGACGCCGATCTCTACGTTCGCTATGGCTCCAAACCTACTTTGGATACTCATGACTGCAAGAGCACTAACTCGTCTAGTAACGAGCAATGCAATATTTCCGCTGTGCAAACTGGTACGTATTACGTGATGGTAGAGGCATGGAACGCGATTTCGGGGGTCAGTTTGGTAGGACAGTACGATACCTCAAGTGGCAATACGCCTATTGACGAAACTATCAATAATATTTCTGTCGCCAGCGGACAGTGGCAGTATTTTAGTCAAGCACTAACCGCGGGATACCAAACCCTGACAATTACGACGTCGGGAGGCACGGGAGATGCGGATCTTTATGTTAATTTTGGCACGCAACCAAATACCAGCACCTACCAATGTCGGCCATACAAAAATGGCAATAATGAGGTATGTACCATCTCCAATCCTCAGGCTGGCACTTGGCATATCGGCCTGCAAGGCTACCAAGCAGCGAGCAATGTAACGCTAAGTATTAGCGCGAATTAATACGCGTTTAAAATTAAGACCAGAGATAAAACCTTGTTTATCTCTGGTCTTAGCGCTTAGTGATACATTGATTTAAAGAGATTTGATTTAATTGATATTCTGCTTCTGATAGACTCAATGAGTTCAATTAGGAGTTGCGTGTGTCACATAAGTTCTCAGTTAAGATATTAATTTATCTTTTATTATTATTTTGTGGGCTGTGGGCAAGTTATTTGTTCAATGTGGCACAGGATGAGGAAAATGTCCTTGGTCAGACTAAAACCAACCTAGAAAAGTTCAATAGTTATATCCAGACTGAATTTACTCGTTATCAAGCTATCCAAACGCAATTGAGCCTAAGCAATTTGGTGCAATCAGGCTTACAGCAAGCAACCGCTATTAACTCCAATGAACTGGACAGATACCTTCAGGACATTCAAATATCCAGTGGTGCGTCAGACGTTTACCTGCTAGACCTCAGTGGAACTGTGATTGCGAGCAGCAACTGGTATTTACCGCATAGCTATAAAGGCAGCAATTTTGCCTTTCGCCCCTATTTTTACGAAACAATCAAGGGCAATGAGCATGTCACTTTTGCGCTCGGTTTACGTTCCAAAACCCGTGGTTTCTATTTTGCTAAGTCTGTCTATAAAGACGGCTCGCTTGTGGGCGTGGTGGTGATGAAGGTTAACGCCAGTAAATTTGAATCAGATAAAGCCCAGCTTGATACGGGAACTGATAGCCATTTCTTAATTGTGGATGACAATCATATTGTACTGGCATCTGATGTTGAGCAGTGGCGGTTAGCATCATTAGGGGAACTGTCCCCAGCAAAGCGCAAAGAAATTGAATCCTCAAGGCAGTTTGAAAACGAATCTCTGTTTCCGATTGATTGGCGCGTGCTTTCACCAACCAGAGTGAAAACTTCATCTCATGGCAGCGACGCGCTGATGCAAAAGAGGCCGCTTAACAAGCAATACACTCTTTATTTGCTACATGAAGTTGCGCCTATCAAAGCGGCACAGTGGCCGCGGCTTGGGGTAACTGCACTGGTATTGATTTTACTCTTTGTTGTTGTCGAGTACACGTTGAGTAAATTGACAGGATACCGACAACTGCTTTTCAGCCAGCGGAGTTTAGAGGCTGAGGTTGCCAGCCGCAAGCAAGCGCTCGAGCAGGCGCAAGATGCACTGATTCGCGCTGCCAAGTTGGCAACCATAGGGCAGCTCAGCGCCAGCATTAACCATGAAATCAATCAACCACTTAGTGCCATGAGTGCGTATGTCGCCAGCGCCAAACGGTTGGCTCAAAAGGGAGACGTAAGCAAAGTAGTCGAAAATATGGTCCTGATCCAATCTTTGATCACTCGAGTGCATAAAATCGTGGCTCAGCTAAAATCATTTAGTCAGCATCATGATAATAAGATGCTGGTGGCCAACCTTAAACACTCTGTAGATAACGCCTTAGTTATAGTTGGGCCTGAACTCAAACGCTACGGTGTAGCAATTCAAAGTGAGGGGCTTGCGTGCAATATCTGGGTTGACCCATTTAAGTTTGAGCAAGTACTGGTGAATATTATTAGCAATGCGTGCCAAGCCATTGTTGAGCAAGATGATAAATGTATTTATATTCGCGCCGTGGAGCATGAAGGTAAGATCCAGCTGTCTATTATTGACTCGGGCGAAGGGATAAAACAGCACGCTTTATCTAACATATTTGAACCGTTTTACACCACTAAATCAGGTAATGGCTTGGGCTTAGGGTTATCCATTTCAAAGCAAATCATTGAATCGTTTCATGGTAAACTCAGCGCCCATAACCATCCGCAAGGTGGTGCTGAGTTTTTAATTAGTTTACACACAAAGAATCCGCAACATGACTGAAGAGAAAACCCTGTTAATCATCGATGATGAACATAGTATACGAGATGCACTAAAGCAACTATTTGAAATAGAAGGGTACTCAGTGCAGTGTTTTTCCAGTGCAACGCCTGCATTAAAAAAACTTTCTCGTCAGTTTAGCGGTGTTGTGCTTTGCGATATCAATATGCCCGAGGTCAATGGTATTCAATTTTTAGAGCAGGTGATGCAGTTTGATTCTGAGTTACCTGTGGTATTTCTAACCGGCTTTGCGGATGTTGAAGTGGCGGTAAAAGCCATCCAAAAAGGGGCTTACGACTTTTTTGAAAAGCCTGTGTCAGAGCCGCTACTTGACTGCATAGAAAGGGCGCTTGATAAACGCCGGTTGGTGATGGAAAACCGAGAGCTAAAAGCGCAAGTCAAGAAAAAGTCTGCGCCGGGGGTGCGGATCTTAGGTGAGACAAAACAAATGCAGCAAATGCTGCACTTGCTTGATGCTGTGATTGATACCCCAGCTGACGTATTGATTGAAGGTGAAACCGGTACAGGAAAGGAATTGGTGGCGCGATACTTACACGACCATAGCGAGCGCTCAAACCATAACTTCGTCGCCATCAATTGCGGTGCGATTCCAGAAGAGCTGATTGAAAGTGAATTATTTGGTGCCAAAAGCGGAGCATTTACGGGTGCTAAAGAGTCTCGCGAGGGAAAATTTTCTTTTGCCCAAGGTGGCACGGTTTTTTTGGATGAAATCGAAGCCATGTCTGCGGCTTTACAAGTGAAGCTGCTGCGCGTTTTAGAAGAGAGAAGTGTGACGCCAGTTGGTAGCAACACTGCGATAGCACTGGAAATTAGAGTGGTTGCGGCGACGAAAGTGGATTTACAAACCTTAGTCGCACAGGGTAAATTTCGCTCGGATTTATTTTATCGACTTAACCTCGTCAAAGTGATGATCCCGTCACTTCGTTCCAGAAAAGCTGATATTCCGCTGCTATATAAACACTTTAGCTCCATTGCCGCTACTCGCTTTCATAAACCTATGCAACCAATTAGCCCTGAATTAGAGGCGCAGCTACTGGCACAAGACTGGCCTGGGAACGTGCGAGAGCTGAGAAACCACGCCGAGCGCCATATTTTACTCGGTGGTGCGATGACTACGAGTAACATGCAAAGCAATTTGTCTGACGAAACGTTGAGTTTGGCTGAGAAGGTGAGCTACTACGAGCAATCGCTAATTGAAGAAGCGCTGGCACAAAGCCAAGGCAGCATAAAAGATGCGATGAATTTGCTAAAAGTGCCGAGAAAAACCTTGTACGACAAGATGATCAAGTATGGTTTAAATCGCACTATGTTCACCAATGATGATGGGTGAATTTAGTGACACATTATAGATTTAAGTGTGTGGAAATCCGCACATTTTAGCTGGTGTTAATCTTAGATTTTTATTTATCCATCTGATTTATATTAAAAAATAAACTCTGGTCTCAGAATTGCGTTGTCTTAAGCGACAATAATCAAAAAATGAGACAAGTTATGACAGCAAGTAAATCTTTAGTGGCGTTGGCAGTTGCCAGTGCAACGCTATCAGCCTCTGCGTTAGCCGCAGACTACAGCATTTATGGTAAAGCAGAAGTTCAAATTGCCAACACAGACAAAGGTGTGATGCGCTATACCAAAGAGGGCACACAAATTGACGCACCATTTTCAAGAATTGGTGTAAAAGGCACTCACGGCTTATCAAGCGATCTAAAACTCGTCTACAAATATGAAGTACAAGTTAAAGGTTTTGAACACGACGATACCACTGAGCCATTTTCAGCAAGAAACACCTATGTTGGCCTTGAAGGTAAATTTGGTACGGTTTTAGTGGGCAGAAACGACACGCGTTTTAAGTTTAGTGAAGGGAAAATCGATCAATTTAACGAAACCCAAAGTGATATTGCCCAAGTGCTAGCAGGCCAAGACAGAGTTGGTGATTCAATTACCTATTCTTCACCTAAATGGAACGACTTTTCTTTTTCTCTGACCTACACACCTAAAGACGACGCGAGCAACGACGAAACCGGGTTTGCAGCTACCGCAATTTATGGTGACCGAGCATTAAAAAATAAAGATTACTATGTTGCTCTGAGTCATACCGACAGTATTGGTAATTTGGTAGCTACGCGTATCGCGTTGGCTTACAAATGGCAAAAGCTACAACTTGGTGCCATCATCCAAGACAGCGAAAATCTAGCGAAAGACAAATCAGGTAATGGCTATGTGCTAAGCGCAAGTTACCAACTCGACGATAATTGGCGTCCGAAGCTACAGTTTGCCAAAGACTCAAGCGGATTACGCCACAATGAAGATGCGACTCAGTGGACGCTAGGTACAGACTATATTTTTGATAAACAAACTAACTTGTATGTGATGGCAACACAGCTCGACCTTGAAACACAAGACGATACTAGCATCGCTGTTGGCTTAAAATATAAGTTTTAAAGGTTCAAGATAATGACAGAAGAGAATAAAAAAACGATAAAAACGCAGCTGTTTCTGTGGCTTGGTCCCTTGGTAATGTTACTGATTTGTTTGGTTGAACCACCATCGGGCATGTCGGTTGAGGCTTGGAGAACCGCAGGCTTAGCGTTTTGGCTAGCTTCTTGGTGGATAACCGAAGCTGTGCCTATTCCGGCAGCTTCGTTATTACCCTTGGTTATTTCGCCTTTAGTCGGGATTGCATCTATTAAAGCAGTCGCTGCACCGTTTGCGCATCCTTTGATTTATCTATTTCTGGGTGGATTTTTGCTCTCAATCGCCATGGAAAGGTGGGGGCTGCATAAACGCATCGCGCTGAATACCATGTTGTTCGCAGGCACTAAACCGAGTATACAGATCTTAGCGATGATGGGCGTGACAGCATTTTTATCTATGTGGATGTCAAACACGGCAACGGCAGTAATGATGTTACCGATTGCACTTTCGGTTATTCACTTGGTAAAAGAGCAGGGTGGAGATAGCCAAAGCTTTGCTAAAGCGCTATTACTTTCTATCGCTTATGGTGCCAGTATTGGAGGTATTGCAACTTTAATTGGTACGCCACCAAATGCGTTAATGGCTGCATATTTATCCGACAGTTATCAAATAGAGATTGGTTTTGCCACTTGGATGATGATTGGTGTGCCTTTGTCTTTGGTGATGCTGGCATTTGCTTGGTTCTGGTTGACCAAAGTGACTTACAAGGTTGATAAAGAAGAAATCAATGTTGATACTAAGTCGTTATTTACTTCCCAATTAAAAGCACTCGGTGAAATGTCTCGTGCGGAGAAAGGGGTTTTTGCGGTATTTATTTTAGCGGCAGTATGTTGGATCTTTAGACCGCTAATTGGTGATGTTACGGGTCTTAAATTGTCAGATACTGGCATTGCAATTGCCGCTGCACTGTTACTATTTGTTCTTCCTGCTAAGTCGGGAAGTGACGAACGTATTTTAGATTGGGAAAGCGCTGCTAAGGTGCCTTGGGGGATTTTGCTATTATTTGGCGGTGGTTTATCGCTCGCGGCACAGATCAAATCTTCAGGACTTGCCGATTACATCGCTAACTTACTTGCGGGCGCGGATGCCATGGGCTTAGTGCTTGGCGTGCTAGTTGTTGCAGCGCTTATTACGTTCTTAACGGAAATTACCAGCAATACCGCAACGGCTGCAGGCTTTTTACCTTTACTTGGACCTGTCGCTGAATCAATCACGGGCTCTCCTTTAGCTTGGGTTATCCCTGCAGCAATCGCGGCCAGTTGCGCCTTTATGATGCCTGTCGCAACACCACCAAATGCTATCGTATTTGGCTCGGGCGAGATTAAAATTAAAGACATGATAAGAGCTGGATTTGTTTTAAACTTGGTCGCGATAGGGCTAATTACAATTGTTACCTTGACTTTGGCAAGGAGCATACTAGGGTTTTAAAGTTGCCATTCTCCACAGGCTGTGTCCATCGAAGGGCAACTCGGTCATACGCAGCCTGTCTCTATAGTAATACCTAGTTTTTTGAAGATAGACCCGTTGTTTTTTCCTTGCTATATTCGAATTAGACATTAGCAGGACCTGATAATGATTGAAGATAATACCAGCACCCTAATCGCTACATTTACTCAGTTAAAAAGTCGCTTTAACCAAGAACCTTATCCCGCGCTTGAAAAGCGTTTACGTCTATTAACCGAAATAAAATCACGCATGTTGCAGAGGCAAGATCAATTAGTCGAGGCGGCAGATCAGGATTTTGGTACTCGGAGTCGATTCGATACCGTGATTGCAGACATCATGCCTTGCATCAATTCGATTGATTATATCGCGAAGCACCTGCGCAAATGGAGCAAAGTGCAGCATCGTTCACCCGGTGCGCAGTGGCTACCATCTAAGGCGAAAATTGAGATTGTGCCAAAAGGAGTCGTGGGCGTGATAGCCCCGTGGAATTATCCAATTCAGTTGGCGATTGTCCCCGTGATTACCGCCCTCGCCGCTGGAAACAAAGTCATGCTCAAGTTGAGCGAGTTCACTCCCAATGTGAATGCGGTGATAAGAGCCATTTTTAAAGGATTGGATAATGAAGTGTGCGTCATTGAAGGTGGACCTGATATTGCCACGACTTTTACTGAGCAGCCATTTGATCACTTGCTATTTACAGGTTCAACAGCAGTTGGCAAAAAGGTGATGGCGGCGGCGGCTAAAAATCTCACGCCGGTCACCCTAGAGTTAGGGGGGAAATCACCTGTTATTGTGCTTGATGACGCTGATATCAGCGCCGCTGCGATGAGCGTGTTAATGGGTAAGCTCTCTAATTCAGGTCAAATCTGTGTTGCACCAGATTATGTGTTAGTGCACGAAGAAAAATACGACGCATTTATTGCTGAGCTGGAACAGCACTACGAAAAAACATATAAAACAAAAGTAGGTGTAAAAAACCAAACTTCAATTATTAACGACAGGCAACTTCAGCGCTTAAACGACATTATTATTGATGCCAAAAGTAAAGGCGCAAATGTATGGCAAGCTGAGCCGGCATGCGACAACCGTCAGCTCCCTCTGCATATCATTACCCATGTCAACAAAAGCATGAGGGTGATGCAAGAGGAGTTATTTGGAACGATTTTGCCGATACTAAAAATATCCGACTTAAATGATGCGATTAGCTATATTAGGGAGGACACCACACCACTTGCGAGTTATTTATTTACACAGTCTCAGGTTGCCATGAATAAAGTGTCAAAGGAGCTCGCAACGGGGACTCTAGCGATCAACGAAACCATAGTGCACGTGGTTGTTGAGTCTTTACCCTTTGGTGGCCTAGGTCACTCTGGTATGGGTCAATATCATGGCGAAGAAGGCTTTTATACCTTTAGCCATAAAAAGCCCATTCTCCAATCCAATAATACTAAATGGCGCAACAAGATGTTGCTTAGCCATTCGAAGCTGCTTACAAAGCCTTTAGAGTGGCTATTTTTGAGGAGAAAGTAGCGTTAATGTGTTGAGCGAAGCGCCATTACATATTGTGTTTGAAATCATTGGACGTTCATGCTTCAGGAGCGAACAATTAGTGGTCTGACTTGCAAGTTATTTGAGATAAAAATCAAGCTGGTATTTAACCTTATTGTATATTTTTTACCTAATTTAAAGTTTGAAATGGGGTTTAATAGATGTTAAATTAATTGTAAATATGTTTAATCTGCGGCGTTTGTGCTTGTAATAAATGTGCTAGGGAAGTAGAGAGAAAATGAAAAGTCAATTTAGTAGTTTGTGGATTATAGTCAGTTTAGTTTTCATTATTCAGCTATTTGTTATATCGTCCATTTTTCTAATTTTTGATAGTTTCCCTGATAGAGGTGCTTTCGGTGATATGTTCGGTGCAACAAATTCTATCTTTAGCGGTTTGGCATTTGCAGGTGTTGTATATACTCTTTTACTCCAATCTAGACAAATTACAATACAAAAAGAAGAATTAGAAATGACAAGAAAGGAGCATTCGAGATCTGCTGTAGCACAAGAGAATTCACATGACGCGTTAGTAAAAACAATGATCGCTGATCATGATAGAAGAAAAAAACACGCTACCGTAGAATATTTAAAATCAGTTAGACCTATTTGGAGCAGTCTGAGAAGAGAGTTAAATGACCATTTTGGAACTGGGCCACTAACGGAGAGTAATTTACTGGAAATTGATAAAGATAAGGAGTTACAAAGGCTTATCAGAGAGCTTCTTGGAGGAATGGAGCACTTAGCAGTTGGAGCGAATTGTGATGTGTTTGACAGGGATTTGATTTATAGAATGTCTGCGTCTTCCTTTATAAGAATTTGTAAACGGATGGATCTATATATAGAACGAGCTCAACAAAAGAACCCTTATTCATATATAGAGTTTAGGGAGCTTGTTCATGAGTTTGAAGAACAAAGGCGGATGCGGCCAGACCCAAGAGGTACAATTGCTGCATATATACCCAACCCATAAACTTAAGGTAAGATTAAGTGAACGAAGTAGATATATTAATAAAAGCTAGCTCAGAGCTGGAAGCGAAAAGAATTTTACTGAGTCTGACTCAAGCCCCGGATCTCAGTATTGTCAAAGTTGAAGAAACTTCTGCTACAGCTAGTTCAGAATGCTCTTTTAAGTTTCTTATATCAGATAGCTACGAGGTGGACGAAGAAGAATGATACAAAAATAGCATGAAGTTGGAATAACTTTGATATAGCAGGAAATCTATGTGTTGGATTAAGTAAAGTCGGACACTATTTTAGGCGGTCTCATTATCACTCAATTAGAGGTGTCCCATGGCAAGAAACGTCGAACATTTAGTAAAGAATTCAAACTTTAAGCAGCTTTTTTAGTTTAAAATGAAGGCTACAGCTCTCTTAATGTCTGAAGAAATGTACAATCGTCAATTGATCAATTAAATGAAGACGAGCCGGTAACGCCTTTGATATTGCTCGCACGATTTTTTATGGCTATAAAGGAAGCTGTCTTAGGTATGACAGTTGAAGATGTATATCGCAAACACGGTATTAGTAATGGTACGTTTTACAACTGGAAGTCGAAGTATGGTGGTATGGAAGCTTCTGATGCTAAAAAACTTAAAGAGCTTGAAGAAGAAAATCTTAAGCTCAAAAAATGTATGCTGAAGTTAGCTTAGAGAATAATGCGATTAAGGTGCTGTTTGCAAAAAGGTTGGTGACAGCAGACAAGCGTAGTTGGGCAAGTATTTTGGTCGGAGCTGACCTGAGTATTGTAAATTCATGCTCATTTGTAGGGATCAGCCGCTCAATCTATTACCGCTCAGAGCGAGACTGGCGTTATGCGGTCGCTGCTGCCATTGATGCGATTAAAGAGGTACTTGAAAATTCACCACAAGCTGGCTTACGGAAATGTGTGCAAAATCAAATTAAAAAGTATCCTTTTAACCATGAGCGTATTTACCAGGATAAATTGGAAAACTCCAGTTTAGAGGGGTAGTGGACACTTCATTCTTATTTTTTCTTTGTTTTTATTAACTTTAGTTACGTTCTTAAGGGCTAAAAGCTAACATGGCTTTAAAGCTGGGTTCGTGATTAGCAGCGACACCCGTTCAACCTTCGGTGTGCAACTACTTTACAGATTAAAAAAGAAAGCTTTGATGAAGAAATGTAGGCCGAGCTGGCACAAAACTGGGGCTATTAATGCTCGTTGTTTTCGCTATCTAATTCCTCACTTTCTTGCTGTTGGGCTGCGATTTTCTCACGCTCAGCTTTTGAAATATAACGAGGTTTGTTGCTTTTGTGGAGTTTAGCATTAGCACGCTTGTCTTTTTTCTTTAAGGTTTCGTAAATTTTCTTTTTGCGGTTCATTTTCACAGCTCATTATGAATGAAGTGCTAGTTTACCTTAGTGTTAGCGGGTTCAACAATGTAAAAAGATTGCCGCAGTTAACAATGAGCATGACTTTTACCTAGGTGTGATGGTACTAGCTCAATCTCTTAGTAAGGAAAATAATAAGGGCCTCACATGAGACCTTTATTATTTACCACTTTACTTACTTTGTACGTGTTTCAGCTACGTATTTACCGGCTTGAATTCGCTCGTAAATACTATTAGCGAGCTCTTTCGCTTGCTCGATTTGTGAAGGGGAAAGCTGTTTTTCGTCGAGTACTCGGCTCTTTGTGGCTTCAGCATAACCATTAAATTCGGCTAACGTGTTCCATACGTACGAGCGTTCAATATTTTTCTCGACTCCTAAGCCCTGAAAATACATGAGTGCTAAATTAAACATGGCTAAGGTGTAGTTGTTTGCGGCGGCTTTTTCATACCAGTTAAGTGCGTGGCGGTAACTTTGTGGTACACCGTCACCGTTTGCATACATTAGCGCTACGTTAAATTGCGCGGCTGGCATGTTTTTGTTTGCCGCTCTGGTCATTAGCTCAACGTATTTTGAGCGGTCCTTTTTAACGCCGCGACCTTCGTCATACATGACTGCTAGCGCAAACATTGCGTCGGCTTCACCAAGTTTTACGGCCTGTTGAAATAACTCTGCAGCTTTGCGTTGATTTTTAACGACACCATAGCCGCCTTCATACATTACACCGAGTTGATAAATGCCTGGGGCGTAGTTCATTTCAGCTAAATAATTGAATTCTTGTAGTGCTTCTTCGAACCTGCCAGCATTGAGTGCATCTATGCCTTCTTCCAATCCAGCTGTTGCCAAAGGTGCTTGGCTTAAAAGTGCAATGGCGATACATGCTTTTGAAATCCTGCCTAACATCATAGACCTCCTTAAGGTAGCTATGCTAACTATGTTGTTAGTTATTCTAATGCCAGAAACACAGATTTACAAAATACAAATCTAAAATGGCAGATACTGCGTTAATATAAGGTAATAAAAACAAAAATTGAGGCTATGGGATGAAGAAATTAATAGCACTGGCGCTATGTTTACTGTGTTTGGCTGGATGTAGTCAAAGATTGGCCTATAACAACTTAGGATGGTTAGCGAGTTATTATATTTCCGATTATGTTGAGCTGACGGATGAGCAAGAGGAAAAGCTGGAGGCTGATGTAGAATCTTTGGTTGCGTGGCATCGACAGTCAGAGCTACCAAAATACAAATCTCATATCCAATCACTGTTGAAGCACTGGCAAACCATGACAGAGAGTGACATGGTGCATATGGTGTATACCACAAGGAACTATTGGTATTCCGTCGTTGAAGCCGTATATCCCAAGTTAGAAACACACCTAAATTCGCTTAACCGTGAACAGCGAGAAATGCTGATAGCCAACATAGAAAAAGAAATGTTGGACGATGACTGGGAGGAAGGAGACCAATTTAACCGCTACGAGCGTTGGCTTGGTGATTTGAGTGATAAACAAAAGGAGCTTATTAACGAATATTACGAGCAAGGCGAGTTTGCGCGTCAGGTTTGGCGTGCACATGAACAAAGACGATTTAGCCAGTTTAAACAAGCCATGATACTGAGCGGAGTCGAGCAGGTTTCACCTGAGCTGTTGCAGCAAGCGATAGTTACTACACCCACAGCGCTGCCTGAGCGCATCCTAGATATTCAAGCAAGGCGAATAAAAGAGTATGCAAATCTCGCTGTGAAACTAAAAGGCACCATGAGCGACAAACAGAAGAAGCACTTTAAGGAAGAGCTCGAAGAATTACTTGAGCTCTTGGAATCATTGTAGAGATACCTAGCCAAGTAATTTAATTCTGGTTGGCTTGTTTGGTTTAGCATACTCCAAGCGATTAATACGCTTGGTACTGTGATAGCCGTCTAAACTGGAAATCGCGACACAGTCGAGCGCCTCTATATCGATATAGCCGTCCTCGAGTAGAGCGTTTTCTTCAATGTGAAGAGACTCAATTTCGCCTATTACCAGCTCGGTATCGTTGAGCTTGATGATTTGGTGCTCTTTGAGGCTAAGCCCGTATTTTAATCTGCTTTCCTTGACGAACGGAGCTGGAAAAGTATTTAAATACTCGGAGGTTAAACCCGTTTCCTCAAATTCAGATTGATTCTTTTCATATCTGGCTGAGGTTTGATGGGCTGCCGTATAAATTTGAACATTAACTTGATTGATGGTGTATTTTTCAGTCGCTAAGATATTTTCCAATGTGTGCCTAGGTACACTATGAGGCCTAAAAATCACACCCACGAGCGCCGGGCTGGCACCGAGGTGGAAAACGGAGCTGACGATAGACAAGTTTTCTTGACCTGTCTCATCAACCGTTCCAATTAAGTTAGCGCTTTTGAAGCCTGATAGTGAATTTATCATCAATGCGCGATAACGCTCGTCTAAGGTTTTAATATCGTTACTTGAGAAGTGTTTCATGCTGTGTTCACCATCCAATTAATTTATTTTGCCAGTCAACATAGCTCACCGTACCATCAGGATGACTGTTTGCGATGATGCCACTAAGTTGATGTGCTACAAATTCCGGCGTAAAGAGGTTTTCGTCCGGGACATTGGCTTGAAAAGGTTTTGAAAGTGGCGTGTCGGTAGTACCTGGATGGAACAAAATGAGCTTAATGTTTTTTGCTCGACGCGCAAGCTCGACTGCTGCGGTTTTAAACATCATATTAAGCGCAGCCTTTGAGCTGCGGTAGCTGTACCAGCCGCCCATCCGGTTGTCACTGATACTTCCAACACGGGCAGAGAGTGCCGTAACTACGCATGGCTGCTTACCTTTTAAGGCTGGCAGTAAAGCTTGCAACCAAAGCATGGGGATCATGGTATTGATATTAAACAGCGCCATGCTGTATTCGAGATCAATGTCCTCAAGCTTTTTCTCTGGGAATTTATCAAACTCGTCATGGAGTAAGCCATTAAAAATAGTGACGCTTTTAATCGTTAACTCTTGCTCGAGAATACGGCTCGCAACTTGTTGAATTTGTGTTTTAGAGTAATCACACTGAAAATGCAGGTTATTGGCATGTAGAGCCGTTTTAGCTTGCCTAGACACCGTGATGATTTTTACGTCAGGATGTTGTTCGGTTTGCGCTTTTATAAAGGCATCAGCGATCGCTGAACTTGCACCAATCACTATGATGGCGAAGTTAGTCACGATTGCAATCTCCACTATTTTGTATACTGCATTGATTTGGGGCCAGAAGTTTAGAAATTTTCATTCTGTGCTTTGCAAAAAACAAGTAAACGCCGTCTGCAATCGTTCGGATTATGGGTAATCTTAATAATTTGATCCAGCGATGTTTGCCAACTCGACCCCAAGCCGCTGCGGTAACATCTAGTCCTACAATGAGCTTGCCTTGGCTATCATAACCGTGGAGTTTAGCCATAGCCGCTTCATGCGCTATCTCAGGAAACTCGGTAGAGAAGCGATTATCGTGAATGTTCACTAAATCAATTTTATTGTGTTGATCGAAACGTTTAAGTTTATTCATTTCCCCTACACACAGCGGACAGTTACCATCGTAAAATACAATCATTCGCTCACTCGAATAATACTTATCTTTGTCATGTTATTACGTTAACGTCTTGAAAATAGATCGTTCGCAAATCAATTTATTCTCGGTATAGTGGAGTTCGAGTATCTTTTCATCAAGGAGATTGTATGACTGAGCAATACGCAAGCCTACGTAGTAATGTGAGCCTTTTGGGGCAGATGTTAGGGCAAATTATTCAACAAGCGCAGGGTCAAGAGACGCTAGACAAAGTTGAAGAAATTAGGCACCTAGCAAAATCCTCGCGGAGCGGTAATGATTCAGATAGGCAAGCGCTGATTGACACCTTACGTAGCCTAAGCGATGAAGCGCTACTTCCCGTTGCTCGCTCATTTAATCATTTCTTAAACCTTGCGAATGTCGCAGAACAATTCCACACCATTTCAAAGTCAGGCTCTCCAGACGGCGTGATGATCGAAGTAGATAAGGCGCTTGATGAATTGCAAAGTAAAGTCGATGCTGGCGCGCTGACACTCAATGAAGTAGCAGATGTAATAAGCAAACTAAAAATCGATTTGGTGCTAACCGCTCACCCAACGGAAGTAACACGCAGAACCATCATCAATAAACACGTTGAGCTGAGCGAATGTTTAAAAGTGCTTGAGGTGACCTCAGGTGAGGATCCTGTTTACGATGAGGTCATTGACCGCATTGAGCAGTTGATCTCACAAGCGTGGCACACAAGCGATATTAGAGAAAAGCGACCTACGCCACTGGATGAAGCAAAGTGGGGGTTCGCGGTTATCGAAAATAGTCTTTGGGAAGCCGTGCCTAAGTTTGTTCGGTATTTCAATGCCCAAGTGAAAACGCGATTAAACTTACAACTACCCGCCAACTTTAGTCCTATCCAGCTGACTTCTTGGATGGGTGGCGACAGAGACGGCAACCCGTTTGTTACTTCCCATGTGACGCAATCTGTGCTTGATCACGGCCGCTGGATGGCGCTTGACTTATATCGTCGCGATCTAGAAATCTTAGGCGCAGAACTTTCTATGAGTAATGCATCCGCAAGCTTTATAGCGCGAGCGGACGGCAGTAATGAACCTTATCGTCATGTGCTAAAGCAAGTACGCGCTGAGGTAGAAGAAACCATTGCAGCATTGGAATATAAAATCAAAGGCACGCCTTCTCATTATCAGGACAAGATTAAACAGGTCTCACAGATAAGAGAGCCACTAGAGGCGTGTTATCGCTCGTTGGTTGATTGTCGCATGGCTAATATTGCCGATGGTTTATTGTTGGATGTATTAAGACGAATTGACTGCTTTGGCGTGTCTTTATGTAAGTTAGATATTCGTCAAGATTCCGCCAGACATACCGAAGTGTTTTCTGAATTAACACGCTATTTGGGTCTTGGCGATTATGCCCAGTGGCAAGAAGCAGACAAGCAAGCTTTCTTATTAACCGAACTAAGCTCGAGACGACCGTTACTGCCGCGTCATTGGCAACCTTCTTCCAATGTTCAAGAGGTGCTAGAGACATTTACAACGATTGCGGATCAAGACCAAAATGCACTTGGCATTTACATTATCTCAATGGCGCAAAGTGCCTCAGATATTCTCGCCGTACATTTATTACTCCAAGAAAGCGGATGTAAATTCAACTTACCGGTAGCCCCGCTATTTGAAACGCTGGATGATTTAAATAACGCACAATCAGTGATCAGCGGGTTATTTGAGAACACTTGGTATAAAGGCACGATTGGTGCCAAGCAATATGTCATGATCGGCTATTCCGACTCTGCAAAAGACGCAGGGATGATGGCGGCAGGATGGGCGCAGTATGATGCAATGGAAAAGCTGGTTAACCTTGCTGATGCGAAGGGCGTTGAGCTGGTCCTTTTCCATGGCCGTGGAGGTACGATTGGTCGAGGGGGGGCGCCTGCTGCACAAGCGCTGAGATCTCAGCCTCCTGGTTCGCTAAAAAGTGGCTTGCGAGTGACCGAGCAAGGCGAAATGATCCGCTTTAAATTTGGTTTACCTAAAGTCGCGATGCAAAGTCTATCTATTTATACCAGTGCGATTTTACAAAGTAATTTGTTGCCGCCCCCTCGACCCGAACCTAAATGGGTAGAGGTTATGGAGACGATTAGTGAAGCTTCCTGCAAAAAGTATCGCAGTATTGTTCGAGAGAACCCTGAGTTTGTGCCTTACTTTAGAATGGCAACGCCAGAACAAGAGCTGTCTAAATTACCGCTAGGCTCGAGGCCTTCTAAACGAAATCCAAATGGCGGAGTAGAGAGTTTGAGGGCTATTCCATGGATTTTCGCATGGAGTCAAAACCGCTTGATGTTGCCTGCTTGGCTAGGGGCGAAAGAAGGTCTTGAAGCTGCCGTAGAAACGTTTGGTAAAGACATGCTGCAAGAAATGAGCGCAAAGTGGCCATTTTTTAGAACCCGTTTAGAAATGCTCGAAATGGTATTCTGTAAAGCCGACCTTTGGCTCAGCGAGATGTATGATGCAAGTTTAGTTAGTGACGAGTATATAGGCCTAGGGGATGAGTTAAGAGACAACTTACAACAGGCCATCGAGCTTATTCGCGGCCTTGCGCCAGAGTCGTCGCTGTTGTCACAGCAACCTTGGATCAAAGAATCGATCGGGCTGAGAAATCCGTATACTGATCCTCTAAACTTGTTACAAATAGAACTGTTAAAGCGTGTGCGTGAAGAAACCAATCACGATTTGGAACTGGCACTTATGATCACGATGACAGGGATTGCGGCGGGGATGCGCAATACGGGTTAGTGCAACAATTTGAATAATCTATTTTTTTAAAATTTTACATTTATAAGCATAATAGCTACAAAACCAATCCCAATGGATTGGTTTTTTTATTTTGATTGGTTTTTTATTAGTATATTTATTGACAGTAATTCTCATTGATTTAAAATGCGCGGCTGGTTTTACCAGTCGTTTTATTTGTTTTATTCAAGAATTGTCGGTTGATAGGTCTACGATACATGCACAAAATATCTACTAGCGTCACATTTGATGAGTGTAATGATCTGATTATGATGAAGATCAGAGGAATTGCGAATGCAAACGATGTGGTCTCGGCATACGAGAAAGCCAATCTATACGCAAAAAAGCATAATAGTAGCAAAGTATTAGTAGATGTGAGTGAACTTGAACACCGCTTCGCCGCAATTGATATTGTGAACATAATGCCAAAAGTTGCGCACAATATTGGCAATTTACATATTGCACGCGTCGTTGGTTTTGAAGGTTATATGCATGATCTTTTTCTACAGAAAATTAAGCGTTTTAATATCAGCGCTGAAAACTTTGAGTGTTTTAAATCTGCAAGAGAATGGTTGAGTCGGCTGTAACTCTTGCGTAAACTATCCTGCCATAGATAAACATGACAACAATATGGCAAAGATAGAACCATCAATAAAAAGTGCGTTAACGCAATACGCCATCGCCCATCGTGGAATATTTAGTTATTCCCAATTAGTACAATATCAAAACCGCTTTCACTTATCTCGATCTGAGCTTGAGGCAGCATTACTTGAAGTTGCAGCTGAGTTTGCTACGCCTCCTATTTCACAATTTTATGTTGGTGCCATTGCTTGGGATGATAAATCGCAACAAGCGTTTTTAGGCGCGAATTTAGAATTCTCGCATCAGGCGCTTTCTTTGGTTGTTCATGCCGAGCAAGCGGCAATTAACAATGCGTGGTTAAATGGCGCAACGGAAATCTCTAAAATGACGATTAATGCCGCGCCTTGCGGATTTTGTCGTCAATTTATGAATGAGCTAAGCACGGCAAAGGAGCTTGAAATTTTATTGCCGACAGGCAAAACTTCGTTGTGTGACTTGCTGCCGACTTCGTTTGGTCCGGACGATCTGGGCAACAGTGAAAAGCTCTTTTCTCAAGCGCAACATCTTGCTGCGAATGAAACATCGCCTGCATCAATCAGTGCGGCGCTTTATCGGCATTATCTGCGCGCTTATTGCCCCTACACACACAACCAAAGTGCGGTGGAAATTAAACTAGACACTGGTGAGTGCTTTTATGGGCGTTATGCTGAAAATGCGGCTTATAACCCAAGCTTATCGCCATTACAAAGTGCACTAAGTCAATTAGCTATGTCGGGTAAAGTATTATCTGAGGTAAATGTCGTAGAGATCACTTTGCTAGAAAAGCAGGGCAGTGCTAATCAGTTGCAAGTAAGCTTAGCGGTTTTAAAGGCATACAATGCCGAGCATTTGCTTACACATATAGAGATTGAGTAACCACTCAATCTCTACGTTTACTGCTACTACTTCGAAAGTAACAGTTCAGCTGCTTTTAAAACTGCAGTGACAGCTTTCTTTTCAACAGCTTGATGGTCGACATTAGGAATTTCTTGGCGTGTTCTGTTTACCAATACGCCTGCAAGACAAGCTGCCTTCAATCCAAGTGCTGCACACATGGTAAATAACGTCGCAGATTCCATCTCATAGTTCATCACATTAAGCTTTTGCCATTCTGCACACGAACCTTGATACGCTTTTCTGACGTAGCCTGAGTATGTGTCGTAACGTTCTTGCCCTGGGTAGAAAGTATCGCTAGACGCAGTGATCCCAACATGGTAAGTAATGCCCAACGATTCACAGGCTTGTACCATTGCTGAAGTGGTATGAAAATCAGACACAGCAGGAAACTCGATAGGCGCAAAATGCTGGCTAGCGCCATCTAAACGCACTGATGCCGTGCTCACCAAAATATCACCTTCATCGATATGTGGTTGAATGGCACCAGTCGTACCTATGCGTAAAAAGGTAGTGATACCAAGCTGTGCTAATTCTTCAACGGCGATTGACGTAGATGGGCCGCCTATACCAGTTGAGCAAATTACCACAGGACTTTCATTTAAAAAGCCAAGGTAAATATGAAATTCGCGAGTTTGTGCTAAGCAGACTGGAGAGTCGAGATATTCAGAAATGCGTTTTGAGCGCTCGGGATCACCCGGAACAATTGCTAGTGAAGCGCCTTGTAGGTCGGCTTTCGTAAGACCTAAGTGAAATACCTTTTCCATAGTAAACCTTAGTTATAATTAAAGCGTAATGTTTATAGTTAACGC
Organism: Pseudoalteromonas sp. Of11M-6; assembly: GCF_022347905.1. NCBI lineage: Bacteria > Pseudomonadati > Pseudomonadota > Gammaproteobacteria > Alteromonadales > Pseudoalteromonadaceae > Pseudoalteromonas > Pseudoalteromonas sp. Of11M-6. The sequence continues at coordinate 53,447 of NZ_JAKRFW010000007.1, forward strand.
CTATCAAGTACAGGACAGATGTCCTATTTAAGTGTGGCGTGTTTAAATTATACCAATCGTATTAAGTAAATGAGCTATTTTGAAGCGGGAAATAATATTAGTAGCACCGCTCTCGCGTCCTGCTACCGCTTTGGCAACTAAATCCATATAGGCAAGGCAAAAATTTTGCTATTTAGTTGTTCTAAATAAGAAATTTTGAACGAAGCTTGTATGATATTTTACCCGTTAAATTGGTTAGAGAATTAACGCAGTTGGTATTATAGCTCAGGATAGCTTGCGGGATTGTCGATGTTCCACTAAACCTTAACATGAGAGCAACAATGAGGAATGGTTATGCCTGCTACACATTCTATAAATAAAGATAACGAATTTGCGCGTTGCTTTGAATGCAACAAAGTTCCAACCTTGGCACCGTTTCACTGGCTTGCATTAGCATTTAAAGATATTGCGAATGCACCATTACTTAGCCTAGTGTATGGACTTATTTTTACCCTAATACCTGCTTTTATCATGTGGTTAGTGTACCAATCGGGTACCCACTTGGTAATTCTGCCTGCCGCTGTCGCCTTTGCGCTTATTGGACCTGCTTTCGCAGCTGGCTTGTATGATGTTGCGTGGGAGTTGGAAAAGGGCCATAAACCAACGTTAACGCATAGTCTTAAATCAATGTTTCGTAATCCCGCTGGCGAGTGGGGGTTTGCGGTGTTACTGATGGTCATTATGATTGTTTGGATGCGCTTAGCGGCGCTTATCCATGCATTATATCCAAATGTTCCGAATCCTACGTTTGAACAGCTTTCGGCATTTTTAGCACTCGGCTCGATAGTGGGAGGCATTTTATTGGTGTGTGTATTTGCAATCTCAGCGTTTACGCCACAAATAATGATGGAGCGCCGAGTGGATATTATGACTGCGGTAATAAGCTCAATGCATGCTGTGAAAGAAAATGTCGGCGCTATGGTGGTATGGTGTGGGATCTTAGTGTTCTTGGTGATGCTTGGGTTTGCAACTGGAACGGCTGGGTTTATCGTTATTATGCCGCTGCTAGCGTACGCAAGTTGGCATGGCTATATCGCTGTAATTAAAACAAAAGTGCCACGCCACTACGAATAACTAAACACCCTCTATGAATAAACAACCGTAGCATCAATGAGCATTGTTGGTACTGCGGTTGACTTCTTATTTGAACCTGTTATATGTGCTGCAACAACGACCTAATGAACAGTCAATGTCTTTCGAAAACGAAGTTAGAGATCAAGCAAGTCTTTTGATTTATAAGGATTTTTATTTTTAATTTGTCGTTTTTACTCATTTTAAGCCAATCGTATTTTGAGTGTTTCGCAATATATAAAGCGCAATAGGGAAGATTTTTCTGGGTCGCATGATTATGCATATAAGAGGGGATAGCGATGTCTGAGAGCAAAAAACAATTCCATAAAAAACTTGAGCACTGTTTATGCCCACCGGGAGATGGTGTGTTTACAGTAAACACAGCGAAAGAAAGAAAAGACGCGCTAAGACAAAAGCTATATGGACAAACAGAAGGAGTCGATACTTTATGGAAAGCGTCACTGGAGAAATTGGGCGAAAGTGAACATAAAGCGGCAATTCTTGGGATCAGTTCAGATTGTGGCGGTGGTATTTTACGCGGCGCCAACTGGGGCCCGTTATTTTTGCGTTCGACATTAATTGAGCAACAGCCGCAAACGAGCGCGTTTGACCTTGGCGATGTGCGTGTTATTCCACATTTACTGCACGACAAATATTTAAACGAGAGCACGATCAGTAATTGTCAAAAGGCACTTTATGCTGACCCAGAGAGTGAGTATTACGTCTCACCATTATCTATTACAGAAGATGTGTGTGATGGCTTTTACGAAAATTACCCAGATAAAGGCGTGTTTGGCATTGGTGGCGACCACTCAATCAGCTACCCGTTAACAAAAGCGTATCTTAAAGCAAAGCGTGCTCGTGGTGTAAAAACAGCGATTATCCATTTTGATGCTCACACGGATTTACTTGTTGAGCGCTTAGGTATCGATTTATGCTTCGGCTCTTGGTGTACGCATATCCTAGAGTTTTTGCCTGCACCCCATCATTTAGTACAATTTGGGATCCGCTCGAGTGGCAAACCTAAGTCTCATTGGGAGTCTACATTCGGTGTTAAGCAGCATTGGGCTCATGAGATCAGAGAGCGTGGTGCACAAGCGATTGTAGATGAAGTTATTGCACAGCTAAAGGCTGACGGTGTTGAAGAGCTTTATGTTAGCTTTGACATTGACGCACTTGATGAAGAGTTTGCTTCTGCAACGGGTACTCCAGAGGCAGGGGGTATGACTCCAGACGAAGCGATGTTAATTCTACAAGCGCTGCGTGGTGAGTTTAAAATCACAGGTGCAGACATGATGGAAATAGCCCCATTTACCGACAGCTCTCTTGTTGGACAAACGAGCTCAGAAACCACGCTTAAAGAAGGCGCTAAGCTGAGTGCGTTTTTAATTGATGCTATCAACAATAGCTAAAGCAACTAAATAACTAAACAGCACTGTGATAGGCGAAGGCATCTTTGTCTATCACTCATTCACTTCAATAAGTTACTCATAACCCGCATTCACAAGCAGCTATTCTATCTCTTTAAAAATTGCTCAACCTTTAAGTTAAGACTATATTATTCAAGTAGCTATGGGGAGAGTTTCATGAAGGGTGCATACTCTTTTGGTCTTTGTATTTTACTGACGAGTTTCAGTGCGCTTGCCTATACGCTAAATATTGTCACTGAGAACTTTCCTGACTTCCAATACCTTAATGAAAAAGGGGAGCTAATTGGGCGTTCAGCGGATAAAGTTAGGGCAGTGCTTGATGACTCTGGCGTTGATTACACCATCAACGTACTTTCATGGCCTGCAGCCTATAATGCCGCATTAAGAAAAGAAGATACCTGTGTGTTTTCAACAGCCAGAAATACCATTCGCGAAAATGAGTTTAATTGGGTATTTCCAATTGATACGTTTACCACCTCTTTTTATGCACTACGTGAAAGCAAAATCAAGCTGAATAAATTAGAAGATGCTCAAGCTTATCGAACTGCGGTGATCCGAGATAATTTTAGCCACCAATTTTTAATGGAGCATGGTTTTCAAGAAGGGAAACAGCTTATCCTGATTAATTCTTTTGATAAGGTTTTTGAGCTACTCAAGACGCGCAAAGACTTTGTTGATTTGGTGATATTAAGCGATGCCCAGTTTAGGTTTCGAAGTGCAAAAGAGCAAACGGCTCAATTACTTGAGCCGGTATATACGTTAGATCAGTTTAATACGTCTCTTTATCTAGCCTGTAATAAAAATGTTCCCAAGCATATTCTTGATAAGCTTCAGGAGACTTACAACGTGCTTTATGTAGCCAAATAAACTTAGAGAAAACGGGTTATTTTTTTATATCTGGCCACTGAAAGCCGTGGAAGGTATCTAGATACAGTTGCTCCACTTTGGTTCTTGCCCAAGGTGTGCGACGCAAAAACTTGAGACTAGATTTAACGCTTGGATTATCTTTGAAGCAGTTGATATCTACGGCGGCTGCCATTTCTTTCCAGCCTAGTTGCTGTTCAAGTTTTACAATAATTTCTTCTAACTTGATACCGTGAAGGGGGTTATTTGCTTGGGTTGTCATCTTCTACTTCTATATAACTTTAGATATTACGCCTAGTTTACCCTAATTTTATCCGAAATTTCAGGTCTAATTGGTGCCCCAGACGCGTCAGCCTTTACCCACACAAGTTTGCCATTGTCTTCGTTGTACTTTTTCGTTGCACAGACAAACAGCATGTCAAACTGTAGCAATAGTGCGCCTTCGCTATATGACTTTCCTTCATACCAACAGACTTGCTTTGGTATTTCTCCATATAACCTCAAATCAGCGGGCGTTGTAGCCAAAACAGGCAGTGAGATCAAATTAACAGTGATTAAACAAATTAAAAACTTCATCAAATTTGGTTTTTTGAACTAGAGTGTTAAATGACTATAGAAGAATAAGGAAAAATGACAATGGCATTAGACCAAAAATTGTTGGATGAGTTGACCTTACTAGCTAGATTTCCAAGACATAGTTTGCATCAGGGGATAAAAATTCATAGCAGCGCGCCTGAAGGTATACAAGGTGCCGCGATGCGGCTATTTGAAAAAGGGGTCATTGACAGCCCCGATGGGGGTTATTTGACTGATCTTGGTCACGACCTTATTGGCCATTTTGATCATGTCTATAGCGCGTTGAAATAACAAACGTTCATTTGATTGAAAGAGTGATATGCTTAGCATGTCACTCTTTTTAGTTGGCTTATCGTTTACTAGCCTTATTGTGCGTCTAATTGATTTTCAGGCGCTGCATCAGAAAACGCATCAAGCGTATTACAATATTCGTACACTCGACTGATCTTAGGAAATGCAGTCATATCTACTTTAAAGCGCAGGGCATTAAACACTTGTGGTACTAAACAAACATCCGCAAGTGTGGGCTCCGTGCCAAAGCAAAATTGACCGTCGCCTATCATAGGTTCTAGCTTTTTAAAGCCTTCGATAACCCAGTGGCGATACCACTCATTTTTTTGCTCATCAGATGCGCCCAGCTCACTTGAGAGATATTTAAGTACACGCAAGTTATCAATAGGGTGGATATCACAGGCGATGGCGTAGCAAAAGTTTCTTACCTGCGCTTTTTGCCAAGGATCTTGTGGTAGCAATGCTTGGCCTGTTTGGGTTTCTTCTAGCCACTCTAATATCGCTAAAGATTGTGCAAGAACGCCATGCTCAGTTTCGAGAGCCGGTAGCAATCCTTGACCATTTTTACTTAAATATGCCTCGCTGCTTTGCTCCGATTTAAGCAAGTTTACAGGGACTAATTCATGCTCTAACCCTTTAAGATTCAAAGCAATACGCACACGGTAGGCTGCAGATGAGCGAAAATAAGTATAGAGTTTCAACATAATCTTTATGCTCCTTTAAAGTACTTTTTAATGCCTTTCCAGCAATCAGCATAGTTAGGCTGACGTGCTTTGCCTTCTAAAGCATACTTAGTTGGAGAGATAATGTAACGTGACTCAAACATAAACGCGAGTGTGTTTTCATAGCGCTGTGGTGCAAGCTCTGCGTTGCTCGCCTTTTCAAATACATCAGCTTCTGGCCCATGAGGAGACATACAGTTGTGTAGGCTCATGCCACCTGGCACAAAACCATGTTCTTTGGCGTCGTATACCCCTTCAATTAAGCCCATAAACTCACTCATGATATTACGGTGATAATAAGGCGGACGGAATGTATTTTCTGCCACCATCCAGCGCGGTGGGAAGATCACAAAGTCAACGTTTGCAACACCTGGCGTGCCTGATGGAGAAGTCAGTACAGTAAAGATTGACGGATCTGGGTGATCAAAGCTTACGGTGTTCATTACGTTAAATCGTGCTAAATCATATTTGTATGGGGCGCTATTACCTGTCCATGCAACCACATCAAGTGGTGAGTGGCCAATCTCACAGCGGAACAAATTACCATTAAACTTTGCAACGAGTTCAAAATCACCTTCTTTGTCCTCAAAGGCGGCAACCGGGTATTGAAAGTCACGTTCGTTGGTATAGCCATTTGCACCAACAGGGCCTCGCTCTGGCAATATATAAGGGTGTCCGTAGTTTTCACAAATATAACCACGCACCGTATCGCTTAAAAGCTCTACACTGAATTTGATACCTCGAGGGATAACGGCAATCTCACCTGGTTTAATTGCGAGTTTTCCGCACTCTGTGTGTAAAATGAGTTCGCCTTGCTGTGGGACGAATAACAGCTCGCCATCCGCATTATAGAAGTAACGACCTTCCATTGATGCGTTAGCAACATATACATGAATACCAATCCCGCTTTGGCCATTGGCACTGCCGTTAGCAGCCATCGTTACTAAGCCATCGATAAAATCTGTTTTTTCGTGTGGTATATCGATAGGGTTCCAGCGCAACATGGAAGGGGGGGTAACGGCTTCAGTTATTGGTGCCGTGCGTAATAGGCCATTATCCATCGCTTCATATTCACCTTGTAAAACAGAAGGGCGAATACGGTAGAACCAATTTCTACGATTATCAGCACGAGGCGCTGTAAAAGCGGTGGTGTTATATTGCTCTGCATAAAGGTCGTATTTTACTTTTTGCGGTGAAAACTGACCAATAGGCAAAGCGCCCGGCAGTGCTTCACTTTCAAATTGATTACCAAATCCAGTTAAATATTGAAGTTCTTGGCTCATGTGTCTCGACTCCTTTGTGTTTTATAGTAAGATACTCTCATGTGAGAGTATTTTCAATGTTTGTCATCTAGTCGCTCTGTAAAGTAATAGTGACAGTTGGGAGTGTGAAATAATGTCTAAAACTGATAAAAAACTGCTGAATATAAACGATTTTTTGCCGTATCAGCTCGTTTCACTGTCAACAAAAGTGAGCAATGACTTTGCGCACGTCTACGAACAAAAGGGAGAATTAACGCAGCCACAATGGCGAGTATTATCTCACGCAATACAGACGGAGGGGCTTACTGCAAAGCACATATGTGAATTGGCAAGCATGGATAAATCAACCGTTTCAAGAGCAATTAAGCAGTTACAAGACAGAGAGTTGATCGAGATGTTAGTGAGTCCAAGTGATAAACGTGCAAAAACTATTGCGGTGACAGAGCAAGGAAGAGTGCTTTATCAAGCATTAACGCCGCTTGCATTGGCATGGGAAGCTGAGTTACTTAGTTGTTTTAGCGATGAGCAGAAAGAAAATTTTATTGGGCTGCTAATGACGCTTCAGAATAGACTAGCAAACGGTGATACCAGCAATGCTGATTAATGAAAAAAGGCCAACGGTCGTTGGCCTTTGGGAGATTATCTAATTACGTGTTAGATATTAGAATGTGTAACGAATACCAATTTTAGCTTGCCATGCTGACGCGCCTTTATCGATAGTCGAGTAATTGCGAACATCAGCACCGTTGTAGCGTGGCTCGATGATTAGCTTGCCATCGTCATCTAAACCGCCGAAGTCATAAACGGCTTGGTCAGAGTAACTTAGCTTCTTCTCTACACCCCAGTCACTATTAAGTAGGTTAGCGAAGTTTTCGATCATAAAGTAAAGTTCGCCTTTATGCTCTTTATAGAAACCTGGGATTTCTTGTTTAAAGCTAACATCCATAGTGGTAACCCAAGGCTGAGTTCCCGTATTGCGGTCTAATAGTTGTCCACGCTCAGTTATGCCTGCACGGTTAAGTAAGGCTTCTAGCTGATTCCAAGATAAATCTGACTGTTCCCAGTTTACATTCGCATCATTAGGACCAGATGGGATGTACGCTAGGTATGCAGATGTACCTGCAAAGTCACGGGTATCTCCCAAGTCATAATCATTGTATGAACCCATTGTGTAGCTAAACGGACGGCCAGATCGACGTTCAAAGAACACGTTAAACTTCGACGCATAACCGTCAAAGAATTCAGTGGTGTAGCGCAAGTTAATCTTGAAGCTATGTTCTACTTCGTAGTGACCACGACCTACTAGGTCAACATTACGGCTGTGCGTAGTTGCGTGTTTGTAGTTACCATCTGCTTGAGAAGCACTACCAGGTGATACATCTTCAACATCTTGATTCGTGTAACTTGCAGAAACGTAAAGACCGTTATCCCACTCTTTAGCAATTGCGGTGCTTAAAATAATAGAACGTGCGTCTTCATCAGCATTGGTCATCATGATGTCATAGTTATCTCTAAGCTCACCAGAGTACTTGTTATCATAGATGATTCGACCAGTTGCAGAGCGCACGATGTTACCGTTTTCATCAAGCTTTGGCGTAATAGAAGTGTTATGCCATACCGCTTCGTCTTGCTTGTTGTGGTAAGCAAGTTCAGCTGTCCACTTGAAGCCGTCACCTAGCAGTTCAGAATCAAATTCGTATTCAAACCCAACCTGTGCACGAATGCTTGATGGTAGCTTGAAGTTAGGATCCGTATAAGCTGTGCTGCCAGCACCTTGCTGTAAAGAATCTTGAATTTGCTGAGGCACGCGAGTGAAATCAACTTGATCTACGCCTGCAAAGTAATTATTGATAGCGTCTTGTGTCGCATCAACTTGCGTTAAGCCGTCTTTTTGGAATGGGTTGTTAAACCAAACATTTGGAATACCGCCGTGGAAGCGACCAACACCACCATTAATTGTTAATGACTCAGTAGCATAGTATTTAAAGCCAATACGAGGTAGAACGATATCAGCACCATCCAAGTTTTCCTGGTTCGTATAACCATAAGTTTCTTGGAAAGCAGTATTTAATGTAGGCTTGTCACTTGAAGATAAACGCTCATAACGAAGGCCCGCCGTCACTTCAAGGTCATCTGTTAGATAAAACTTATCTTCAACGTAAAGCGCAAGTTGCTCACGCGTTGCATCATAAGCTAAGTCATTGACATCATTAGTATAAGCATTGGCGTAAGAAAATTGGTAGTCATCGTATCTATTTAAAAATAATTTCTTATTTTCAAAGTCTTCAATGCTACCAAACGTCCAACTACCCATCGAACCTTCGCCAAATAGGTTGTAAAGACGTTTGCTCTCATATTGACCACCAAAGTTAATCTCATGGTCGCCCATTAGATAAGTTGCATCAAGTGTAAACGCAAATGTTTCGGTTTCTGATTCATTGGCATGACGATAGATGTTACGGCCAAATTGGAAACCAGCACCACGACCATCGTTTAAGTAAACTTCAATAGTACCTAAATCTGAGTTGGTTACACTGTCATTGGTTACATTTTTATACGCAAGGCCTATCTCTGTAGAGAATTCATCTGACCAGTCTGAGTATAACTTGGCGGCAAAGTTATCGAACTTAGTCGTATAAGTATAACGACTTGAAGCCATAGATATAGTTTCACCACCTGTAGCGAATTCTTTCTCATCCTCTTCATCCTGCCATTGGTAAGTAAAGTCAGCACGATGTAGATCGGAAATGTTCCAGCTAAGCTTAATTAGGACACTATCACTAGTATCTTCAGGGTCACCACCGAATTCATCTTCGATACCATATACATTATTTAGTACAGAAATAAAGCGGTTATAGTCAGATTCACTAACGTCAAACTCATTTGCGGTGCCAGAACCATCAAAACCGTAGTCCAAGTCCATCTCTTGTTTCCAAGAGTTATAGTTAACAAAGTAGAATAACTTGTCTTTGATAATCGCGCCACCGGTACTAAAGCCTAAACGCTTTTCGGTAATGATAGGATCTGTGCTTGCCACTTCGAAAGTCTTGTGACCATCTTCATCAAGAATATTTGAGCCAGCACGGTGGATTACATTACCATCAGCGTCTTTAACATCTTCTTTATATTTGGCGTCGGAAATATTATCTAACTTACCTGCAAGGCTTGGTGTACTTGTCTCATAGAAGCCTGTGAAAGTATATTCATTAGAGCCGGACTTAGTAACCGCATTGATTGTACCACCACCAAAGTTACCTTTTTTAGCAGAAAAAGGTGATGTATCAACTGAGATCTGCTCAATTGCATCAAGTGCCACAGGTGGTTGTGCTGTTGGGTAACCGCCAAAGTTGAGGCCAAAGTCATCATTTTGGCCGATACCGTCAACGGTTAAGCCATTCGTTCTCGGGTTATTACCCGCAATCGTGAGTTCACCATTTCCATTGATGCTGGCAAGCGGATTTAAGCGCGCAATGTCTTTGATGTCATTATTGAAACTAGGTGCATTTTCAATGGTATCAGCACCAAATACGCTGCTTGAACCACCAGCTTGTTGTACCAGCTTATAGCCCGTAACTTCAATTTTTTCGATTTGCTGTAATGGTTGAAGTTGATTATTGATACGGTGAGTGTCGCCTAACTCAAGATAGATATTGTCAAGTTGGGCATCTGAATATTTGTCAGAGTCAAGTACTACTCTGTAAGGTCCGCCAACGCGAAGACCTTTTGCGATAAAAGCACCAGATTCATTAGTAGTGAATGTGCTTATAGTACCAGTTGGTTCGTGAATAACTGTAACTTTAACATTTGCAGCTGCTTCACCGGTTGGGGTGGTGATCTTACCGCGCATTGCAGACGATGTATCTGCAGCGTATGCGCTGACTGATACCCCAAGAGCTAATGCAAGTGCGCCGGCCACTCTAGTTAAGCGAACGTTTTTCATTGTTTCATTTCCCGTGTAAGTAGATTATGAGAGTCAGATTTTTAGATGTGTTTAAACAGCATCTAGTACTCCTGTTCTCTAACTATGTTGATTAATTTATAAAGCACAATCACCTGCTGGTTTACGACGTAGCACGGCTAGCTTCTATAGAAGGTAGCCGTGTCGTAAAAGTGATAAATTCAACCAAGACTTATCATCTAGAAGTTATATTTAACGCCAAAACGGATTTCATATAACGATGGTTTAATTTCAAAGTCAGTGCCTGAAGGGTTGTTGAACTTCTCAAACACATATTGACCGTTGTCATTGATAGATGCTGTCACTGCGTTTTGCATTGAGGTACCACGCTCTAAAGTGCCCCAGTCATCGTTAAGTAGATTGCCAACATTCTTTATTACGAAGAATGCAGAACCTTTATGTCCATCAGCAAAACCGCCAAACTCTTGTTCAACTTTTAAATCGAAAGTAACAAACCACTCGCCGTCTTGCGAGTTACGGTCTTGAATTTGACCGCGTGAAAGGCCCTCACGATTAACCCAAGAGTCAAACGCAGATTTATCGAAATCTTCACCGAAGACCACTCGTTGATCACCTTCACTTGGGACGTACAACAAGTCGCGTTTTTCGTCAGCGTAACCAAACATACCCGTGTTATCAAACGTGTATGAATAAGGGTTTGTCATACTTGCCTGTCCGAATAGGCTAAAGCGAGTTTCTAAGCCATCAAATAGTTCAGTTTTATACGATAGAGACATTGTTGCGCGATGTGGTACTTCGTAATCTGAAGTCGCGACTTCTGGGTTTTGCGGATCCGCAGTTGCTATTCTGTGATAGTTCGAAAACGCGACAGAGCTACCCATTGGATGCACATCTTTTGCAACGGTGTATGCATAAGAAAGTGCTAAATCTATACCATTATCAAATGACTTGTTCATGCCAAAAGATAGAACATGGCTATAACCATCATCACCGGACACATTGGTTAGCATTAAGTCTGATTCGCGAGAATGAAGATTATCGTTGTAAATTGGACGGCCATCGGGTGCAGTTTCATCAGATGCCAATGTGATATTCTTGATAACTGCTGAATCTTGTTTATCTGTATATAAGTAGTCAACACTGAATACATAATCAGATTCAGTAACATAAGTTGCACCTAGTGAAAGCTTCCACTCTGAAGGAATTTCAAAATCAGGGTCAGTTACGTTAGTACTATCATCAGCTCCACCCGCAGAGATAGTATCGTATAATTCTTTAGGAATATCGAAACCAGCTTTACCGTCGCCAACAAACGCAATTGCATTTGGGCCTAGCAACTGAAGGTTTTTCTTGTCTGTTTGGATGTTACGAATACCATCGTTTGAATAGCTGTTTGAGATCCATACATTTGGGTTACCACCAGAGTAAAGGCCTATACCACCACGCAATTCTAGCTGGTCATTGTAAGTCCAGTTAACACCTAAACGCGGTTGTAATAGGTCAACGCCATCCAGATTTTGTTGGTTTGAAAAGCCAAAGCGCTGTTCAAAGTTTGGATTATATGCTGGTACGTCATCACTGGTATACCAGTCATAACGAACGCCTGCCGTGATGGTCATATCGTAATCGATAAAGTCGAACTTATCTTGGAAGTACAACGTATTTAGTGCGTACTTAAATTCACCAGCTGCATCTTCAGGGTTATGTGATGAAGCATTGCCATAGTAAACGCGCGCAATGCCATTACTGAGATCTTCAATACTGCTAAAGCGATATTCACCTTCGTTGTGTTGCACGAACATATTGAATACGTCGAGTTCTTCACGTTCATATCCAAAATATAGCTCATGCTCATCAAGGTAATAGGTACCTGCAAGTTTCAGAGAAAGGTTATCGTACTTTAATTTGTTTGCTTGACGAGAGTCGTCCGGACCTAAGTAAACAGTGACATCATCAACATTTACTTGAAACTCGCCAAAACCAGATGCTTGATCTAGTGATAATTGACTGTTATCAAGCTCTGAATAACCAATACGGACTTCAGTCGAAAACACATCGCTCCAATCCGAATAGATTGAAGTAACAAAAGAGTTGAGCTCTGCGCCACGTTCATAGAAGTGGTTCGATAAAGATAGCCTGTCAGAACCAGAATCAGATTGAGACAAAGAAAAGCCATCGTTATAGTTATATACGAAGCTTGCACGATGATCGTCGTTGATGTTCCAGTCTAGTTTTACTAATAGTTTTTCATCTTCTACAGGCATACTTGGGATCATACCGCCTGCATCATAACCATATTTTTCTTGCGTTATTGCAGTAATACGGTCAATGCTCGCCTGACTGATTTTTCCATTTGCAAATGGTGTGTATTCGAAGATCTCTGATCCTTCCAACTTTTCATAGCTGGTAAATAGGAACAGAGAGTCTTTAATCAGCGGTAGGCCAGCGTTAAAACCGTAGCGTTTCTCGTCATAATCGCCGATATTTTGCTTTTGACCATCAATTTTATCACCAGATAGCGAATCACTGGTATAGTCAAAAAATAGACCGCCCGTTAATGTGTTTGTACCTGATTTTGTTACGGCATTGATGTTACACGAAGTAAAGCCACCGTATTGAACATCGAATGGGGCAAGTTCTACAGCAACTTGATCAATAGAATCAAAAGAAAAAGGCATCCGCTCAGTTGGGTAACCATTGCTATTTAAGCCAAAGTTATCGTTCATTCGCATACCATCAACAGTTAAGCTGTTGAACCGAGGGTTACCTCCCGCACATAAAATAGCGCCTGAACTGCTTTCGTCTACGTAGATTCGAGGGTCAGTACGTACAATATCTTTCAAATCGCGGTTAATTGCAGGCTTATTTTGTAATTCAGCCAGAGAAAAGTGAGATGCGGGGCCTGTTCCACCAGACTGTGCAGTTAAAGGACGGCCAGTTACCACTATTTGCTCAATGTCTTGTAGTGATTGCAGTTGAACTGAAACTGGGTATGTTTTACCTAAAGATAAATAAACATCATCAACTCTAGTATCTTCAAATTTATCAGAGTCAATTATAATTTGGTATGGGCCACCAACGCGAAGGCCTTTTGCAGAGAATACACCGCTTTCATTCACTGTGGCTGTTTTTACGGAGCCTGAAGGGGTATGAATAATTGTTATTTTTGTACCAGCAGCAGGATTACCCATAGGACCTACTACTTGACCTTTTAAGCTAGAAGCTGTGTCGTTTGCGTGTGCAAAGCCGCTTGCAGCTAAACTTGCTGCAATAGCAAGAGACAGCGAAGTTTTGCGTAAAAGAGTATTCATTTTGTTGTTTCCCGTATATTTCAGAACTTACTAAAGTTATTTTATATTCGCAGTATTAGAAGTCTTTTTTAATGCTTCTTTTAATGGCTGCGAGTCCTTATCGAAAATTTGGTTTAATAGGCCGGCTAATCTAATGCCACCTTGTTGCAGCCTAAATTTAACTGTTGGCATATATTTATAAATGTAACCGTAACTTATTTCAGTTTCATTGCTGTTATAAACTTTTTCAGCAATATTATTTGACTCAAGTAACCAATCTGCTGGCGAGCTATCTAAGTATTCAGCAATTATTTCATTATTTGTGGTTTGAATAAAACGTGTGAATTCTGTAAATGAAAGATTTTCATTTTCGATTAATTTGGTGTCCCAAGTGCTGTGTAAGTTTGAATCACTGCCAAAAAACTTTACTTTAATCATGTTACCACCACGGTCTTTACCGCGACCTGCGTGAAATGGTTGGTGGCTGTCACCTACAAGGTGAACTAGGAAACGAAATGCAAAACGCTTTTCATCGATTGACTTAGATTCTGACTTCAGTGTATTGATGGAGTAGTAGATACCGTCTAGGATGTGTTTTACTTTTTCTTTGTCATTCAAATCGGCATGAACATGCTCGTGCATTGCCTTTGGGTTGTCGATATTGATGTAATGCCACTTTGAAGATTGTTTACGCCAAAATGTGCTTGGATCCGAACGCATCTCATCTGCCCAAGTTGAAATCTCAGCCAGAGAATCACCTTCTAATAACGGTTGAATCGCAACGCGAGTCTGATCAGTTAAATGCGCCTCCGCCAATTCGCCAATGATCCTATGACCATTTTGACCCCAGGCATGTGCACTTGACGTCGTTATAGTCATCCCTACAGCGAAAAGTAATGACAAGCTTTTACGTAACATTTGTATCTCTTGTAGAAAAGGGAACAATCTTCCCAACCGAAAAGTGAGGCCAATTGTCCGTATTTTTCAACAAAATAAAAGGACTCAATAAGATTCATAATTTCCTGTCAATAAAGTAATAAATTCATGGTGTTATGATTTATTAGTAAAATTACCTATTGCAATGAGTAAAGAAAATTGATCTAATAGCGGTCAAGAAAGGATAGGTTATTTCAATTAGTGATACATAGTAACATTTTGACTAGTAAATCAACAATTGTATCTTTGTTGTTTATAAGCGCATTATTGTGCTGGATTTTAGGGGCTCGGTTAATATCGGCAAAGCCTCTTATTCTTGATCCCGTTGTCCAGTACTCAAATACTTGCAAAACGCGTTCAGTGTCCAATATCAACACTTTAAAAATACATGTTCCGATTAAAAGTCTCGCGTTAGACGTTTTAGTTAGAGCGTGTGAAGATGAAGTGGTCACTAGACAATATGGTCAGGTGAAAGTGTATTGGGGAGGAAGCCTCGCTGAGCAAATAGAGTTTTTAGCTAAGGGAATTGCCGATCTTATTTTAACAAAAGACAATATCATGTCGGCTTTGATGGCTGAATCAACGCATAGTTATAAGCCTGTTATAGGGTACCCGGCTTATTCCGCCTTTTTTATCTCAAACACAGAAAAACCCAAATTATCTAAATCTTATTTCTTAGATAAAAAAATAGGCTTACTAGACTATCCAACAAGTCGCTCTGGTCACATATTACCAAAAAGTGCGTTTAAAGAGTTAGATATCGATATTAATGCGCTCGATATTACCTATTTAAGCTCGCATCAAGCGCTCCGCGATCGTCTAGCTGCTGGTGAAGTTGATATTATTGCCTCCTATTGGTCCGAAGAAGACGAGTTGCGGTTTTCGAAGAATTACATTACGCCAATTGCAAATAATGTTAGCGGCAGTAAATGGTATTTAAAGATGAACAACAATAACACTGATCTAGCTTGTGCAATGCAGGGAATTATTAACCAAGTCGCTCAATTAAGAACATCGAGTTACTTTGATAAGGTAGATCGATACTGGCAATGTGAAGCCTCACCTTATGGCTTTATCGGAGAAGCATATGGACGTTAGCCAGCGCAATATATCCGTTTTTATTGCTTTGGCGTTATTGTTTAGCGGCATTTTCTACATTTCTCAAAGTATTGAAACTAAGCGGGTTTTGAAGCAACAAAAAGAAGCGGTTGCGCTTCGCGTTGCTATTGATATGAATCGTTTACCTGTCGCAGATCCTTTTCTACATTATGCAGGTAATGAAACTGAGTTAAGAGAATATATAAACTCACTCAATGCTGCGTTAGGCGCTCAAGGTGCCCGTTTAACTGTTCTTGACATTAATACGTCTGGGGCAGGTGAAGGTGAAAAAAGTGAAGTGCTAACATTGTCTGCGCCACACAGAAATTTCTATGTAGCGGTGTCATTAGACGACTCCAAACCGAAATTTACCTATATTTTCCCTCTGATTATGGCGCTTATCGGCGTTGCGGTGTTCAACTGGGTGAGAAGAAAAGGTATTGATGCAAAAGTAAGTTCAAATCAAACACTAGAGAAGTTGCCGGAATTTAAGCTTGTTATTGATTTGTACTCAAAAACAGTAACAACGAATAGAAACAAATTAGTCAGTGTTCAATTAGCCAATAAACCATTATGCTTTTATTTGGCACTTGTTGAGTTTTGCGAGGTAAACCCTGACACTATTCTCAACCAAAACAAAGAGATGCCAAAAGAGTTATTGGATCTCGCGGATAAATACTTTTATCGTTTAGTTGAGCTTGGTCATACTATAAGAAAACGGCCAAACTTCACCAATAGTTTAGAAAAAACACTAAGTGAAATTAGAGCTGCACTAGACGAAGTATTAGACGCATTCCCAGAAAAAAAGGTGTTGTTTTATCCGCCAAAAGCACACGGAGAAGGGTCTCGTTCCAAATTACATAGTTATGGACTGAGCGGAGTGAAAAAGTCTGATGTTGATATTATTGGTAAATAGAGCAGGTGTCAGTAAAGCGGTGAGTCACACCGCTTTACTGGATTGTCTTTCTATAAATCGATAGCTTTTATTGGACTATTCTTTTGGAAGTAATCTTTTAGAACCTGTGCATCAGTTAGATCTGTAGCAGTATATTCAGGAAGATGATTAATCTTTGGATAGCCATCACCACCAGATGCATTATAGCTATTCACACTCATACGATAGGTCTTATCGTTGGTTAATGGCTCGCCCGCAATGCTAATATTGGTTACCTTATCATTCTTGATATCAAACTTAATATGGTGGAACTGTAAGTAAGCACCAGAGTCAGGCGGGAATTTAGCAACAATGTTTAAGTAATTAATAAGATCTCTGGCCTTCCAGTCTATGTAAGTAATACGATTTTTAAAAGGGTGAACTTTCAGTACATCTTTGTAGCTGACATCACCTTGTTCTATGCTATCTCGGATCCCGCCGCCGCTGATAATGCCAAAGTCAGCTTCGACAGCTGCCATTTGCGCATTAATGATAAGATCTGCGAGGTTGCTTTGCTTAAATCTCACTGTACTGCGACGACCATCTAAAAAACTATCAACGTATCCTACTGCACCAGCAATTTGAGCTTGTCCTTTTTCTTGAAAAGGCTTCAAAAAAGCAAGCATTTGCGGATCTTCTTGAATCGTTTCACCAATCACAGAGCCAGCTTTATCTTTTAAGTTTACAGGGATTAAGTTATAGCTAATCAAGGTTTTTGTATCACCATCAATTCTAAATACGGCTTTACCCACATACTTACCCCACTCATGTGCTTGCATAATCCAAACACCATTTTGATTATCTGGTTTACATGTTTTGCCAGGAGCGAATGACGTATCCTCGTTACCATTGTCGTCGACACAGACAGGTTCTTGAGAATGTCCACCGACTATCAAATCAAGCATACCTTTAGGAAGTCGGCGCGCAAGTGTTACATCACCGGGCGCATTGATACCATGATTAGCACCGTGATAGTGGCCCATATGTGTGACAGCAATCATCACATCTGGGTGATATTTGGCTTTGATCTTAGGAACCCAGTTTTCTGTGGCTGTTAAAGGCTCAATAAAAGTAAGGCCATGAACATGTTTTGGATTGGCAATTTTAACAGTATCAATTGTCGTAAGCCCAAGGACAGCAATGGTCAATCCTGCACGTTCAATAATTGTGTAAGGCTCGTATGCTGGCATTTGATTTGTATTATCAAGAATATTTGCTGACAGTACTGGGAAGCTTGCCCACTCAATTTGTTTGGCTAGTACATCTCGAGTGTTATCAAATTCATGGTTACCAATTGCCATGGCATCGTAACCGAGTTTACTCATTCCCTTAAAATCAGGTTCGGCAAACTGTAAATCAGATTCTGGTACACCGGTGTTTATATCGCCTCCAGAAAGCAATATAACGGCATGTCCTGCTTTTTCGGCATCGCTCTTTAATTGGTCAATTAAGGTTTTTCTGGCAGCCATACCATATTCACCTTTTTCATTTTGCCAAAAACGACCATGATTATCGTTGGTGTGTAATACGGTTAGATATTCTGCTTGTTGCGACTGCTTAGGAGAGGAAAAATGGCATGCTGATAATAGCAAAGCCGTTGAAAGAATAAGTAAGTTGCGCATAATTTAGAAGCTATTTGATAAATTATGCGCGTATTCTAGATCATTATAATTATTTTAATAGTGCTAACACTCAAAATTGCTATATTTTCTGGCGTTTTGTGCCACCGCAGATACTCTTCTGTCCAGTTCAAACTTTGCTAACTCACATTTTGCATGGTCTGTTTCTATCATCCAGTTTAAAAAGCTAGCCGGCAGCGTGGAGTACGGTTCTCCAGCATGAAGTCCAAAATCGCAGATATCATTATCCTGTTTCATCTATGTGCCCCTGTTGTTCTTTTTGCCATCGCCATGCTAACAAATTGACTCAGAGATTAAAGAACAATTAGTTAAAACGGATGGCATTTTTATCGTTTTTAGTTATATAAGTGTTAAAAGTAATATGATCCACTGCAACACAATGAACGCACATCCAGCAAGGTAGAGGCGAAAACGCGTTCTAATATGATTACTGCCGATATGAACATAGGCATGTGCAATACGGCTAATTACAAACAGTAAGGCGAAAATGCTGAACCACAAGGTGACAAGTTTCATTGCGAGTGCGGCGAGAGAAACAACAAAAAACAACATGGGAATTTCGAACTGATTGGTAAAGTTTCGGGAAGCCAGAATGACTTTTTCAGGCGCATTGTCGAGCGCCATGGTTTTGAACTGATCAAACTGGATCTGTTTTTCTCGTGCCGCTTTAAATCGACGTTTACCCATAATGACCATGATGACTAAGGTCAGCAGAGTTTGTAAAAATAGTGCGGCGAGCAGTAAATAAGTGGATGTTGGCATAGGCTCCTCAGTTTACGAAGTGTTACAAAACAAAAAATTTCTATATTGCAAAAGCTTAGTTGAATGACGATGATAGTCTGGTTCCAAAAAGTAATTATCACAATAATGGATTGTTTTATGAAAAAGCTATTCGCAATTAGCACACTTACCTTAGCAGTTTTGACTGGATGTGGTACAACTTCTTCACTTAATCATTCAGGCACGACTGAGAATCTTCTTTCAGAGCAACTGGTTGTAAGTCCTAATGATGATAGGCAATATCAAACGTTAACCTTAGAAAATGGCATTGAAGTTATTTTGGTATCAGATCCATCTGTATCGAAATCAGCGGCCGCGCTGAGTGTTGGCGTTGGTCTACTACACGATCCGATGTCACAGCAGGGCATGGCGCATTATCTTGAACATATGTTGTTCCTTGGCACAGAAAAGTATCCAGACAGCAAAGGTTATTCTGAGTTCATGACCAAAAACGGTGGGGCACACAATGCTTACACTTGGTTGGATATTACCAATTATATGTTCAAAGTGAACAATGATGCCTATGACGAGGCGTTAGACAGGTTCTCCGATTTCTTTAAATCTCCAAAGCTCTACCCTGAGTACACGGAAAAAGAAAAAAATGCAGTGAATGCTGAGTGGTCTATGCGTCGTGAAATGGACTTTTTTGGTCAATTTAAACTTGCACGAAACATGATGGGAGAACATCCTGCTAACCGTTTCCTTATAGGTAATCTAGAAACGTTAGGGGATAAAGAAGGAAGCAAGCTACATCAAGAGACTGTTGCTTTCTATGATAAGTACTACTCTGCGAATATCATGAAGTTAGCCATGATTTCTAATGAGCCGATTGAGCAGATGGTGGTAAAAGCGAAAAAGCACTTTACGACAATTAAGAATAAGAACATCGAGAAGCCACAGGTCAAGCAATCGCTTAACTTCGATAATGTTGGACAAAAGTTGGTCCATTATAAACCGAATGAAGACGTAAAGACTCTACAGCTTGATTTTACTATCAAGAACAACGCCAATGCGTTTGCGGTTAAGCCGAACTATTTCATTACTTATCTGCTAAGTAATGAAATGGCGGGTAGCCCCGCTCAAGTTCTAAAAGATAAAGGTTTAATCTCATCGTTAAGTGCATTCGCGACTCCAAATAGTTATGGCAACTACGGGACGTTGCAGATTGATATTCAGCTAACCGATGAAGGCCTAAAGCAACGTGAGTTAATCACAGGTACAGTACTGGATTATATCGATATGATCCGTGATAAAGGAGTCGATAGCCGTTACTTCAAGGAAATCCAAACGTCGCTAAATAATCAATTTAGGTTTTTAGAAAAAGGCGATGAGTTTGGTTACGTTAGTAACCTTGCAGATAGCATGCAGCATTACCCAATGAACCATGCTATCAATGCAAGCTACTACTACGCGCAGTTTGATGCTGATGCAGTTAAGGCTGTCTTGAAGCAACTTACACCTGAGCAAATGCGGGTATGGTATATCAGTAAAGGTGAGCCTACCGACGCAAAACTGCACTTCTATGATGGTGAATATCAGATCGTAGACTTAAAGCGTAGCGATTTTGATAAATGGAAAGAAGAGGCAAATTTCGATTTAGCACTTCCTAGTGTAAATACCTTGCTACCTGAAAACTTCGCACTGAAAACATCTGCGGATGATGCGAAAAAGGGCGTTCAGAAGGTTATTGATACTGATGGGGTAACGGTTTGGCATGCCGCGAGTGAGCGCTTCTACCAGCAGCCTAAAGGCAGTCTGAAAATCTACTTGAATAACCCAAGTGCATTAAAAGACATCAAAACTGAGGTTGCACTGTCGATTTGGGCCGATCTATACCGGCTGGATAAAGCAAAACTGATGACGGAAGCGAGTATCGCTGGTATGCACCTTGGCTTGACCCCAGCAAATGGGGTAATGCTAGATATTTCAGGTTTTACTGATAAACAAGCATTATTGCTAAAAGATGCGCTCTCAGGTGTTCGTGTAGAAACGAATAAACGCGCATTTGATCAGGCTGTTGATCGTTACGTGCGTGGCATTAAAAACCAAGAAAAAGAATTCCCATTCAGACAAGCTTTTGGTGTATATCAAAAACTTATCCGTTCAGGAAGCTATGATGATTCTGCATTGATATCAGCAGCTAAGTCTTTGACTTTGGCCGATCTAGATAAAGTGCAAAATCAAATTTTAACGAATAACCAAGTTCGCGTTTTTGCTTATGGCAACTACGATAAAACGGACTTGCAAACAGTAAAAGAGACGCTTGATAATGCGTTGCCTAAACGCCAAAAAGTGACCAAGTACGCGCGAGCTAAATATTGGCAGCCAGAGCAAAAGCAGACAATCGTATGGCAGCAAGACATTGACGTTGCTGATGTTGCCGTAATCGATTTTGCAGTGCACCCAGTCAAAGGTTATGCACAAAAGGCGGCGGCGATGGTGCTTCAAGGGCACTTAAGAACAGCGGCATTTGAACGTCTGAGAACCGAAGAGCAGTTAGCGTATGCGGTTGGTGCAACCAGCGTTGCTATTGACGAATATTCAGCGCTAGGCTTCTATATTCAAACACCGGTAAAAGATGCTAAGAGTATGCAAGCTCGCTTTGACGCGTATAAAGATGAATATGCTAAAGACTTAGCAGCGTTAGATCAGGCAACGTTCGAGCAGTTAAAAAATGCAGTGTTAGTCTCATTAACCGAAGAGCCAAAAAATCTTTCTGAAGAACTACAACCGTTATTGGGCGATTGGTTCAAAGAAAATATGGCGTTTGACTCCGAAGCTAAGCTAATTGCTGCAGTTGAAGCGGTCACATTAGAAGATATTAAAGCGTACTATCAGCAAACTGTAATGAACACCGATGCTGCTAGATTAAATATTCAATTACGTGGAGCCAAGTTCCAAGCTGAACCGTTTGCAGATCTACCGAAGCAAACTAAGCTGGATTCAGTTGAACAGATGTATAAAAACGTGAAATTCCAACAATAATCAGTCGGTATTTCAGTGATGATTAAAAGCTGGGAAAATTCGTTTCCCAGCTTTTTTATTAGCTTTTGCAAATGCTAAAGTATAAACGGAAATTAATTACAGTATTTTCGGAGACTAGATGGTGATTGTGACGGGAGAAAAGATCTTTTTAAGAAAGGCAAATTTAAATGATGCGGGGTTTTTACTCAGGCTTTTGAATCAAAAAAGTTTTATCGATAACATTCGGGATAGAGGCATAAAAACACAAAAGCAAGCTGAGGAGCATATCGAGCAAGCTTACCTAATTCCTTATCAAATCGGTACGCCAGCGCCTTACGTTGTTGTTGAACTTAGTAGCAATACGAGCATCGGAGTATGTGGCTTATATCAAAGACCTTTTTTTAATATTCCAGACTTAGGTTACGCGTTTTTAGATGATTTTACAGGGAAGGGTTATGCTTCCGAGGCTGCCAGATTGCTAATGGAATATGTTAAATCAGAAGGGATCCACCCTAAGCTGAGTGCTATCACGCTAGAAAGTAATGCAGCTAGCATAAGCCTGCTTAACAAAGTGGGATTTAGTCGTATTGGTAAAATAATAATTGATAACGATTTAACACCTGTGGTGGTGTTTGATTGTCAATTATAATTGTTGACTTATTTGTGTCGTTAGTTGAGTAAAGTTTCTCTGATGTGCCGCAACCAGAGCGCTAAAGCCATCCTGATCAAGAGCTGTTTCAAATTGGAATGGTTGCACTTGAGTTAGTTGATAGCTCCCTTTTGTGTATTGATAAAGATACCAAGTCCCGCTCATCACAGCACCTTTTTCAAAGTGCCCTGCAAACTCATTAATTTCTACAACGAGGCGTTGGTGCTCTTGCGCATTGCGATAAAATTTATCGCTTTTAATTGCAGTAGCTTTGTTGGTTCCATTTAGTGCGTTTACTAAGTTCCATGTCAACATATCGGCGGGGGGTTGGGCCCAAAAATGGAAATTAGCGATGTTTACTCTATTGTCTCGCTGAAATTGCACCAAGGCTTGTTGATCAAACAGTTCGATTAACTGCACTTTATCAATCAGTAGTACACGATTGAGCTCAACTTGCTTTTCGCCTGCGACATTATTTGCTTCTAACTGATAATAACTAACCGGTTGGGATGGATTAGTTATACATCCTGTTAAACAAAATAGAAGCAAAAATATCACAGAGCCAGTCTTCATTTATTTTTTCCTTGGGAGCGGATCCGCGCCACTTTCTTTATTAAAAATAAGCATATTCGGCTGCTCATTCAGCCCTTTAGAAATAGGCTTTAAGCGATTGGACAGGCTTTCAAGCTCCTCAAGGGTATTACTAAGTTGATCCATGACACCTGAGCCTTTTTGGTACTGCGTCATAGTTTGTTCAAATTGCTTTAAGCTTGATGTGAGCTGGCTTAATGTATCTTTTAAGTTCGTTAAATTGCCGCCAACCTTGTCTGTTATCTTGTTGTTATTGATAGACTCTACGAGTTGATTCATTTCCATTGCTAGTAACCTGTGTTGCTGAAGGGCGCCTTCTAGTTCCTTAACAGTTGTTTCAAGAGGTAACCCATTTAACTTGTTCAGTAAGCTTGTGACCTGTTCAGAAAGTGCTGTAATACCGCTCGGAACGCTGGGTAATACCGGGTAAATAGTCGTTTTGTTTGAACTAACGACTTCTGCACTTGGATAAAAGTCTAACTCTATATATACCGCACCTGTTAATAAATTGCCACTTTTTAGTGACGCCCTAAGGCCGTTACTAATCCATTTGTCTATGTTTTCTGACCAATATTTTTGAGCAAGTTGCGCATCTTCGTAAATGCGTCCGTACTCAATTTTAACCAATACAGGCACAGAGGTGTTATTTTGTTGAAAGTATAAAGGTCTATCATCGCTAACACCAGTCGCTGGTACCTGCTCTATTGTGCCAATCCGCATCCCGCGGTATTCGATTGGTGCACCAGCTCGAAGTCCTCGAATTGATTGCTCAAACTCAATAAGATAATAATCGAAGTGATCAAAGCGTTGCTCTAAGGCCATTGCGAAATTTTTGTGCAAGGCGAAGGTTTTATTTTCGAGTGCTTCTTTGCCACTTGGCATGGTTGGTGGATAGTCTACAGAAATTCCGCCTTTAACCATTTTGGCAAGAGATCCTGTCGACACTTCAACACCTTCCGTTGACAGCTTAAAATCAATGCCGGAACTAATCCAAAAAATAGCGTTGTCTGTGATAAGCGTATCGTATGGAGAATAGATAAAAATACCGTACTCCATTTTTAAGCTTTCGACGCTAAAATGTGCAGACTCAACTTGACCCACTTTATAGTTGCGGAAAAATATACTGGAGCCAACGTCTAACACTTCAGCATCTGAAGCCACGAGTTGATAGCGTTTTCCTTGCACTTCTGAGCCGATTAATGCAGGTTCATCCATTAAGGTGAATATGCTCGAACGTGCTTTCGCTTCACCGGGGGATAGCTCTATATACACTCCAGAGAGTAGCGTATTCATGCCTGATATTCCGGATTCGTCAATTCGAGGTTTAACTACCCAAAACGATGAATCTTCAGCTAATAAATCACGATAGGGCTGTAAAATCCTAACTTTCGCAACCACTGCATTTTGCGCTAATTCAAGCTTTAATGACTCGACTAACCCGACCTTAACGCTTTTTACTCTCACCTCAGTTTTGCCTGCAATTATGCCATCTGCGTCAGTCATTTTTATAAAAATAGTGTGGCCTTTATTTGCCTGATGTTGATATAACATCCAGCCTGTGATGAGCAACGCGATAATTGGAATAATCCAAATCACTGAAAATTTTGGTTTGTCTTCTATATCGGCTTGAGTAGTCATTGACTATTTTTATCCCACAATAATCTCGGATCAAAACTATTAACGGCTGCAATTTGGCAAAGCACCATCAAAGTAAAAAACACGATACCAATTTCCGGCTCGACATTTAGCACCGTACCAAGTTGTACCAAAGACACTAAGATTATCACCACAAACACATCTATCATCGACCAGCGACCAATAAATTCGAGCAAGCGGTACACTTTTGTTGCTGTGATTGGGTCTTTGGGCTTCTTAACTCGTATTAGTAAGTAACTCAATAGTAACGCTTTTGCGATAGGAATACATATACTTGCGAGAAAAATAAGTGTTGCTACGGGATAAGAGCCGGCTTCCCAAAGCACTTGAACGCCGGAAAAAATCGTTGCAGGAGTATGAAGCCCAAGACTGATGGTATCCATGATGGGCAGAAAATTAGCAGGTACAAGTAGCACGACGCTGGTGAGCATCCAAGCTAAGCTTTTTTGCGTTGATTGAGATTTGCGGTATTTTAGTTTGGCGTAGCAACGCTGGCACTTTTCGCCTTCACCTAAAAAGCCACAAACCTTGCAACGTTTTAGCGTGGTAGATAAATTCTTTGGTTCGGCCAAGTGACGATTACATTGAGTCTGATTACGCCACATATACTCGTGATCAAAAAGTGAGAGGGCTTCAATAAAACACAAAACGAACAAAATATAGGCCCAAAATCCAAGGCCCATTTCCAATTCAGCGAAAGACATTAATTTAAAAGCGCTTACGAGCACGGCTACTAAAAATATATCGGTGAGATTAAGCGGTTTTAGTGCTGAGAGTAATTTTGCTAAATGCCGAGCATTGTGCGCATTGATGATTTGCCAATACTCGGTGTGTGCAAGCAGTAGCAATGAGCATACGGCAACAGGCATGACTAAAATAGTGAAGGCAAATAATCCAGCGAGAAAATAGCTGTAATGCTCAGCTAACAATATGAGTGCTTGCCAGAGGCTTACAACTTGAGTGATACCGTGTTGTGTGTAGGAGATAAAGTCTGGAAATAAGCTTGCGAATAAAAATAGTAACGCAGAAAAGCTGAAGGCTTGTACTAATTGGTTTTGGTGTCCTTGTACATGACACAACACGCACCGACAGTTTGGGCACACCGCACGCTTTTGGGACTCGATAGAGTCTATTTCAACAAGCGTATCGCATTCAGGGCAAGCTGTAATCACATAAAAATCCGTTGATTTCCTTTTATGCTAGTTTGCTTGATGCGCCCAAATTTATCAATGTTAATCAAATACCGCGACGGTTTGGCGACTTAGGGCGAGCAGCTTGCCATTTTGTGACCAAATTTTTGCATCTTCAATACCATAACCATTTTGGCTATGGTGAGTCACGGCTTCAAAGCCAAGCCAAGACTCTGAGTCGAGTGAAATATCACACAAAAATTCTATGTACCAAGACATACTGCTGGCGGGGCTTGGTGCTTTACACATCTGGAGTAACGTTGGCGGCCATGAGTCAGCAAGTGCCAGTGTATGTAGTTCGCTTACCGATGTAGTTTGTGCTTTAAATCGCATCCAGCCACCCAGATTTGAAGATGGTGCGCCGGAAAATGGCAAAGCGCCTTGCTGAGCATTGAGCGCGACATGTTGGAAAAATGCAGGCATCACATCTTCTTGATATGGAAGAACAGCCTTTGGATTGACATCTGAAAGAGTAGGGCTATCCGCATTTGCAACTTGGATAGCAGATTCTCTATCCTTGCCAAAGCACCCGATAGCAATAAGACAAACTTCGCCTGACTGGATCAGTTGAGTTTGCATTTGGGTTGCATTTTTGCCGCTACGCAAAATGGTTGTTGCAACGGTAAATGGTGCGCCTTCTAGCAGTGGTCCGACAAAATTTACGCTCACAGAGAGCAGTCGACGAGGCTCTGTCAGTTGATGCTTCATGCTTTGCACCGCGATTGCCGCAGACAATCCGCCAAACGCAGTGCGGCCTTGGCACCAACTTGCAGGAAACGTCATTTGTGTTTGCGCTTGCTGTAAATGCTCCGACTGAATAATTTCATCAAATGTCATGTTGTCATTTCTCATTATTTATTATGTTGCATTTAGCATAACTGGTCTAACCAGGTAATCAAGCGTCAAATACAGCGTATTTTCTTCTTCACTTGTTTCAAAATAAGCAATTAAGGGTGAATTTTTGACCGAAACGTTCGAAAAGCAAAAAAATTTCAAATTTTTTCATTTTTTTTTAGTTGTGACGCTTGAATTACAAATCGGTGACCTTATTTATCAAATCAACTAACTGAACAACGAATTTTGAAGTCGGAGATGATTCATGGGTAAAATTATTGGAATCGATTTAGGTACTACTAACTCTTGCGTAGCGGTACTTGATGGTGACAAGCCGCGCGTTATTGAAAATGCTGAGGGCGACCGCACAACTCCTTCTGTTATTGCATTTACAGATGATGGTGAAACACTAGTAGGTCAGCCAGCAAAACGCCAGGCAGTGACTAACCCTAAAAACACACTTTATGCTATCAAGCGTCTAATTGGTCGTCGTTTTGAAGATGAAGAAGTACAGCGTGACCTTAGCATCATGCCTTTCAACATCGTAAAAGCGGACAACGGCGACGCTTGGGTTGAAGTACGTGGGGAGAAAAGAGCTGCACCTCAGATCTCAGCTGAAGTTCTTAAGAAAATGAAGAAAACAGCTGAAGACTTCCTTGGTGAACCAGTAACAGAAGCAGTTATCACAGTTCCTGCATATTTCAACGATTCACAGCGTCAAGCAACTAAAGATGCTGGTCGTATTGCAGGGCTTGAAGTTAAGCGTATTATCAATGAGCCAACAGCAGCTGCACTTGCTTACGGCATGGATAAGAAGCAAGGCGACAACGTTGTTGCAGTATACGACTTAGGTGGTGGTACATTCGATATCTCAATCATCGAGATTGATGAAGTTGAAGGCGAGCACACCTTTGAAGTACTAGCAACTAACGGTGACACTCACCTAGGTGGTGAAGACTTTGATAACCGCGTTATCAACTACCTAGTTGCAGAATTTAAGAAAGACCAAGGCATCGACCTAAAAACCGACCCGCTAGCGATGCAGCGTGTTAAGGAAGCGGCTGAGAAAGCGAAGATCGAGTTGTCTTCAGCACAGCAAACTGAGGTAAATCTACCTTACGTTACTGCTGATGCAACAGGTCCTAAGCACATGAACGTTAAGCTAACTCGTGCAAAACTTGAGTCACTAGTTGAAGACTTAGTTGCGCAATCAATCGAGCCACTAAAACGTGCACTTGCTGATGCAGACCTTTCTGTAAACGACGTAAATGACATCATCCTAGTCGGTGGTCAAACACGTATGCCACTGGTACAGAAAACAGTAGCTGAATTCTTTGGCAAAGAGCCACGTAAAGACGTTAACCCTGATGAAGCGGTAGCAGTTGGTGCGGCGGTTCAAGGTGGTGTACTTGCGGGTGACGTGAAAGACGTACTACTACTTGACGTTTGTCCTCTGTCTCTAGGTATTGAGACTATGGGTCAGGTAATGACTGCGTTAATTGAGAAAAACACGACTATTCCAACCAAGAAGTCGCAAACTTTCTCGACAGCAGAAGACAATCAGTCTGCAGTAACAATTCACGTACTACAGGGTGAGCGTAAGCGTTCAAGCGATAACAAGTCTCTAGGTCAATTCAACCTAGAAGGTATTCGCCCAGCGCAGCGCGGTGTGCCACAAATCGAAGTTACTTTTGATGTGGATGCTGATGGTATCTTACATGTGTCTGCGAAAGACAAGGACACAGGTAAAGAGCAGAAGATCACAATCCAAGCTTCTTCAGGTCTAAGCGACGATGAAGTTGAAAAAATGGTACGTGATGCAGAAGCAAACGCAGAAGAAGATAAAAAGTTTGAAGAACTAGTTGGCGCTCGTAACCAAGCTGATGCACTTGTTCATGCTACACGCAAGCAAGTTGAAGAAGCGGGTGACGACCTTCCAGCTGATGACAAGACAGCAATTGAAGCTGCACTTGGCGAGCTAGAAGCAGCAATCAAGAGTGATAGCAAAGACGAAATTGATGCTAAGACACAAGCACTAGCAGAGAAATCGCAAAAGCTTATGGAAATCGCTCAAGCAAAAGCGCAAGCTCAACAAGCTGGCGGTGACGCAGGTGCCCAACAAGGTTCAGCGAAAAAAGACGACGACGTAGTTGACGCTGAATTTGAAGAAGTTAAAGACGACAAGTAATTGTAGTTCTTGAAGGAGGGCGCGCTGGCTGTATGGCTTGTCGCGCCCTACGTGTTTATAAATTAGACTGTTGTCTGGCATTAATTTGCAAGCGACAGAGCTCGGCAGAGTTTGCAACGATGTAAGTTGCCAAGAAAGAGTAGTGTGATAAAAATGTCTAAACCTGACTATTATGAAGTATTAGGTGTTGCGAGAGACGCCAGTGAACGTGACATTAAAAAGGCGTATAAACGCCTTGCAATGAAATATCACCCTGATCGTACTGCTGGTAACGCTGAACTCGAAGCGAAATTCAAAGAAGTAAAAGAAGCTTACGAGGTATTGACTGATAGTCAAAAACGCCAGATGTATGATCAATACGGCCATGCAGCTTTCGAACAAGGTGGTGGTGCTGGTCATGGTGGATTTGGCGGCGCTGGCGACTTCGGCGATATTTTTGGGGACGTATTTGGTGATATTTTTGGTGGTGGCGGTGGTCGTCGTCAATCAAGACAACAGCGTGGTGCAGATTTAAGATATAACTTAGAGTTAAGTCTTGAAGAGGCAGTACGTGGGAAGGAAGTGGATATCCAAGTACCAACTTGGGTGAGTTGTAAACCATGTGACGGCAGTGGTGCAAAAGCAGGTTCTAAGCCTAAAACTTGTACAACCTGTCATGGTGCAGGTCAAGTACAAATGCGCCAAGGCTTCTTTGCAGTACAGCAAACTTGTCCAACTTGCCAGGGCACAGGTCAGATCATTTCAGACCCATGTAACAGCTGTCACGGACAAGGCCGTGTAGAGAAAACGAAGACACTTAACGTTAAGATCCCAGCAGGGGTTGATACGGGTGATAGAGTACGTTTGTCTGGCGAAGGTGAAGCGGGTGCGCATGGTGCTCCAGCTGGCGACCTGTACGTACAAGTGAGTGTAAAAGAGCATCCAATCTTCGTACGTGACGGCAACAATTTGTACTGTGAAGTGCCAATTAGCTTCACAACGGCAGCACTCGGTGGTGAGATTGAAGTGCCGACCCTAGATGGCCGCGCAAAACTGAAGATTCCATCGGAAAGTCAAACTGGCAAAATGTTCCGTATGCGTGGTAAAGGCGTGAAATCTGTGCGTAGCGGTGCAGTAGGCGACTTAATTTGTAAAGTTGTCCTTGAGACGCCAGTAAACTTAAACGAGCGCCAAAAAGAGCTTCTGCAAGAGTTTGAAGAGTCTATGGGTGAAAACAACGGTAAGAACCGTCCTAAGGCACAAGGCTTTTTTGACGGCGTTAAGAAGTTCTTTGATGACTTAACTAAGTAACTTAAGCTTATTGAAAATGCCCGCTGCGATAGCGGGCATTTTTGTTTTGACGGATGATGGGTCTCATCGTAAGGCGATAGCATAAGCGTTTGTTTCTTGGTATAACAGAAATCAACATCTGCTTAAAAGGAGTTTGTAATGACACCGGCAATTAACCTACTTAAAAAGGCGAAAGTGGCGTTCCAAGTGCTGCAATTTGAGCACGACCCTAACGAGCACGACTTTGCTAATGAAGCGGCGAAAAAGCTCAACCTAGACCGAGAAAAAGTATTTAAAACCCTGCTGATTGACGTTGATGGTAAATTGTATGTAGCTGTTTCTCCCGCCACGCAACAAGTGGATTTAAAAGCCTTTGCTAAAGCGTGTATGGGGAAAAAAGCACAGCTTGCAGATCAACAAAACGCGCAAAAGGTAACTGGTTATTTAATTGGCGGTATAAGCCCGTTTGCGCAGAAAAAGCAGCTGCCCACGTTACTTCACGAGAGTGCTTTAGCATTTGAGCAAATTTATGTTAGTGCGGGCAAGCGGGGAGTTGAAGTCGTTGTTTCACCTGCTACGGTAGAGCAGCTATGCAAAGCAAAAATCGCACTGTTTTAATGGCAGTGCTGGTTTTAAAAACCATCTTTATTATAGATAAAATGTCAGTCTAGAACTGCTAAGGGTGTCAAAGTCCCTCTTTTACTCCTATTTCCCCCCTAAGAACAGTAATTTACTTTTTTCGACTTACAGCTGTAAGCCATTAATTTAGCAGTCATTTATATTAATCACTCGATAACTCAGTAAAAAAGCCGTTAAAAAATTAAGTAGAGTAATTGATCTAAACGAATTTTTATGCCGTAATGTAGATATATCTATCTGGTCGGATGAGTTAATTATGAGCCTAAGAACGAATTTAAGAAAGATCCTCCCAAGCATTTCAATTACAGAACAAGAAGCATTAGATGCAGGTGATGTTTGGTTAGAAGGGTCAATTTATCAAGGTAAGCCTGACTTTTCGGCGCTTCGTGCTGTACCTGAAGCCAAGCTAAGCACAGAAGAGCAAGCCTTTTTAGAAGGTCCAGTTAAAGAATTAATGGGTATGATCGATGACTCGGAAATTCAAAATGGCAAACACTTGCCAGAGCATGTGCTTGAATTTTTGAAAAAAGAGAGATTTTTCTCTTTGATCATTCCAAAAGAATACGGCGGTCTAGAGTTTAGCCCTTACGCAAATTCAACGATTGTAGGTACGATTGCGACTAAATCCTCTGCGGTAGCGGTAACGGTGATGGTTCCTAATTCACTAGGTCCGGGTGAATTATTGCTTCATTACGGCACTAAAGAGCAGCAAGCGCACTACCTTCCTCGCTTAGCAAACGGTCGTGATATTCCATGTTTCGCGCTAACAAGCCCTGAAGCTGGTTCCGATGCCGGTGGCATTCCGGACCAAGGTATTGTTAAAAAAGGCATGTATAACGGTGAAGAAGTACTTGGTCTTGAAGTAACATGGGACAAACGCTATATCACACTTGCGCCGATTGCGACGGTACTCGGTTTAGCCTTTAAAGTATTGGATCCTGAGGGATTACTAGGCGGTAAAAAAGAACTAGGGATCACCTGTGCGTTAATTCCACATGACCATCCAGGTGTACAACTTGGTAACCGTCATGACCCTATGGGAATACGCTTCTATAACGGTACGACACGTGGTGAAAAAGTCTTTATCCCAATGGACTTTATCATCGGTGGCCAGAAGAATATCGGTCGCGGTTGGCAGATGTTGGTAAGTTGCTTAGGTGCAGGGCGTGGTATTTCTTTACCGGCGCTAGGTGTTTCAACTAGCCAAGTCGCATTGAAATCGGCATCTGAATATGCGGCGGTACGTGAGCAATTTGGTCTCTCGATCGGTCAATTTGAAGGTATTCAAGAAAAGCTTGCAGATATTGCAGGCAAAGCATACATGCAAGAAGCGATGCGGGTATTAACAACAGAAGGTTTAGGTATGGGTCTTAAGCCATCTGTAGTAACAGCAATTGCAAAATACCACATGACTGAAACTGGTCGTGACGTATTGGACTCAGCAATGGATATTCTTGCAGGTAAGGCTATTCAAAATGGTCCTCAGAATACCCTTGCAAGCGGTTATGTTGCCCAGCCAATAGCGATTACCGTAGAAGGTGCAAACATCCTAACGCGTAACTTGATGATCTTTGGTCAAGGTGTAATGCGCTGTCACCCATATCTACAGTCGATGGTTGAATCTATTCACAGCGAAGAGAAAGACGCCGACAGTAAATTCCGTGGTATTTTGACAAAAACAGTTAGCTATAGTGTTGCCAACAGCTTACGTGCTTTCAAATATGGTCTTATGCCATTTACTGCTGATGCAAAATCACCATTACCTGAAGTGCGTGCGTATGAAAAAGCCGCGCATAGATTAGCAGCTAAGCTTGCGGTATACGCAGACTTTTCATTGCTCGTACTAGGTGGAAAACTGAAACAAGCAGAAATGCTGTCAGCACGCCTTGGTGATGTAATGAGTCACTTGTATGCAGCGATGGCTTCAATCAAATACTATGAGCAAAAAGTAGCAGTAGCAGAGCGTGAGCAAGCAGCACCTTATTTCCATTATGCGACAAGGCATGCACTTATCAGTGCAGAAGAAGCGCTACATAAATTCTTAGATAACTTCCCGGCAAGTGGTACTCGTAAATTTATGCGTGTGATCACGATGCAGTTTAGTGGCAAACAAATGCCTAAAATTAATGATGATATGATCAGAGAATTAGCCGCCGCGGCGCAAATGGATACGCCAATCAAAGCGCAGCTTACTCATCTTGTGAAGCCTACCGCAGGTGATGGTCATGATATCAATGAGCAAGCATATAAAGCTAAGATGGGTTGCCTTGACCTGCTTGCCAAAGTTAAAAAGGCAGTTCGCAAGCGCGAGATCCAACCAGGTGTTCGTTTCGAACAAACATTAGATAATGCGCTCGTTGGTAACCTTATCAACGAAGAAGAGTATGCAAAACTGGTTGATTACAATCGCAAGCGTGAAAAAGCAATCCGAGTGGATGAGTTTGACTTCGATTTAAACTTGTTAGAGGAACAAAGTGCGAAAGAAACAGTCAAGCAAGCCGTGAATGAGTAAGTTAAACAAATAACTTTTTTGTAAAAGTAAAAGCCCTTAACCAATTGGTTAAGGGCTTTTTCATGTTGGGTAAAGATAATAACACCAGCTATAATTATCAAGCACTGTAAAACGGTTTGCTTATTATACCAATTTTTTGTTAATACTTGCTCAATTTGAAGGAGCATATCTGACGTTAACAGCGTTAAAATTTTTATTTAGAACAACTAAATAGCAAAATTTTTGCCTTGTCTATATGGATGTAGATACCTTGGCGGTAACAGGATGCGGTAGCGGAGTTATCGACAAGATTATCTCGTCTCAAAATAGATCACTTAATTAAGCAAATTGGTATTCGTAATAGTAAGTAAGGGGTTGTACTGTGTTTAAGTAACCTGAGTTATACAATAAAGAAGTTTGGCTATTTATTGAACGGCTCTCAGGTTAAATAACAAAAGGGTGTAACACAGTGAAAATAAGTATTCCGAACGATGTAATTTCTGCGCCTATGTCAACACAGCAAGAGCAACAATTATGGAGCGGTTGTGGTGATATGTTATTTATCAATCATGATGCTGGGAAGCTTGCAATTAAGCGCACTAAAGTGCCTAGTGACATTGCACATCGGCGAATTGAACAATCTTCAGTAGCGCTTGCGCGTAAAGCTAAGTCTTATCAAGTAGAACGTCACTTTTACAAGCATCATGCATGCGAGTTACTCTCACCCTGTAATACGCCGAGTTATTTAGGTGAAGGGGTAAGTGAAGGGATGGACTACATCGTCTTTAGAGACTTCTCAACTCAAGGTTTTTCGCAAACCGCTAATCCATCCGAGTCACAAATATTAGCAGTGATAGGGTGGTTAGCTAAATTCCATGCTCACTTTTTACAAAGTCCTGCAGAGCATGTGTGGGAGCAAGGAAATTATTGGCACCTAGATACACGACCGGATGAACTTGAGCGAATGCAACACAGTAGCATTAAACAAGCGGCACCTCGATTACGAGATCGTATCAAAAATAGCCATTGGCATACTTGGATCCATGGCGACGCTAAGCTTGCTAACTTTGCCTTTAATGGCGATCAAGCACTGGGATTCGATTTTCAGTATGTTGGAAAGGGTATTGGTGTATCAGACTTAATGCTGTTTATTACGTCGGTATTAGACGAAAAAGAACAGCTCCTGCATGCCGATGAGTATCTCAAATTGTATTTAGATATGTTGAGAATAGAATTATTAGGCAAAGCAGCCTCTATTGATATCGCTCAGATCCTTTCTGAGTGGGAGTCGTTGTGGCCTGTGGTGTGGGCTGACTTTTATCGCTTTCTGTTGGGTTGGAAACCGGACCATGTAAAAATCAATGATTACATGAAATTTCAAACGGAAATAGCATTACAACAGGGATAATAAATGGCCATAGCCTTATTCAGTGCGTTAAATTGGGCTGTATTTGATTTTTTACGAAAAAGGCTAGCAAGTCATTATTCAGCCGCACAAATGTCGGTGATATTTAGTCTGCTAGTCTTACCTGCATACGTAGGCTATTGGTTGGTTTTTGACAAACAGCTCCCAAGTTCTGCTTATCTAGCGCCTGCGATAGCTAGCGGAATGTTGGCTGCAATTGGTAGCGTAAACTTTATTCAGGCGCTTGCGCTTGGGCGAATGGCGGTTATCCTGCCTCTGTTATCTATCACTCCAGCACTTGCAGGTGTGTTTGCTTGGTTGCTACTTGGAGAACCTTTAACCACGCTGCAGTCAATGCTAATCGCTGCGATTGTTCTCGCTTCATTTTTATTGCAAGGAGGCAGATTCTCTTTTCAAGAGCCAGGTGCAAAACAAGTTGCAATCACCTCTTTTTGCTGGGGGCTTTGCATCGTGTTCGATAAACAGGCTTTGCAATACAGCTCGCTCTCTTTTCATGCTGGGTTTCTAACCTTTATGGTATTTTTTGTTAATCTAATCTTGTTACGACCACAGTTTAAAAATCAAAATTTCCGCGCACATTGGTTGCTCTGGACTATTTCTGCAGTGGTATTCGCTGTCGCTGTTATCTTCCAAATGCATGCGTTAACCGAAATTCAGCCGGGGCTTGTTGAAGGATTGAAAAGAGCCATTGGCATAATCAGCGCGAGTATGCTTGGGATGTGGTTTTTTAAAGAGACAATTTCAACAAAAGAATGGCTTATGATCTCTGTTATTCTGTGTTGTAGTGCAATGTTAGCATTAAACAGTGGCGCTTAAGCGCCACTTAAAATGACTAATTGGTATTACTTACATTGCGCGACTTTAGTCCAAACGTTTGAATAGATCTCTGGGCTTGCGCCTTGTGACCAGTACGTAGCACGGTATTCAAAGCCTTTGAATGAAACCCGGTCGCCCGTATTGTAGAACTTAGTTGCATTCCATTCTTGGATACCATTGCAGCCAGCTGGTGCATCACTAACGGTAACTGCTAGAGTCTTAGAAGCAGTTCTGTTATTTGAAGCTGTCACAGTGAGTGTCACTTGGTATGTACCAGCACTTGCGTAGGTGTGTGATGGGTTAGTTTGTGAGCTTGTTGCACCGTCACCAAATTCCCACTGATAACTACCTGCTGTTGATTGGTTGTTAAATGTCGCAGTGAGGCCGGACACGCTGAAGTTAAAGTTTGCATTGACTGCACCTGAAGTATCACAACCATTATTTGTTAGATAATCAACCGCCGCTTTTGCTTGCACAATACCATAGCCGTAAGAAGTATCACGACCTGCTTGGCCTTTGTCTTTTGCTGTTGTATTCAACACTTGGCGAATTTGCTGAGCTGTACATTGCGGGAAGTGGCTCCACACTAGTGCTGCGACACCAGAGACATGCGGTGTTGCCATTGAAGTCCCACTAATACTGCGATACGCGCCATTATTCCAGGTTGAGTTTACACCAACACCCGGGCCTGCAATTTCTACTTGGCTGTTGTATTGAGAGAAAGAGGCTTTTGACTCAGAACTGTCTACTGCTGCCACGGATACAACTGCATTATACGATGCTGGGTAGCTCAACGAGCTATTACCCGCGTTGCCTGCGGCTGCGATATGTAGCATGCCACGCTGATAACTCTGCTCAAATGCGCTTCGTTCTGCCGTAGAGCTGCCGCTGCCACCTAAACTCATGCTGGTTACATTGGCGCCAGCCTGCTCACACTGCTCAATTGCTTTAATGAGGTCGGAACCGTATGCCCAGCGGCCTTGGTCATTAAACACTTTAACAATATGAAGACCTAGTTGCCCTGATGGATTCACCCCGACCACACCTGTGCCATTACCACCTAAAGCGGCGATTGTGCCGGCAACGTGTGTTCCGTGGCCGTTACCATCGTTACTCCACACACCTGTATCGTAGTTACCGTAGCCATCATTACCTGTAATGCCTGTGCTAGGTAAATCTTGGTGACCTAGCGTATAACCTGTATCCATAATACAGACTTTACGGTTGCCGCTGTAGCCGTCAGATACTTGGTTAGCCTGCACCATATTAATGCCATAAGGTGTGGTTTCAGCGAGTAAATCAATTGCCGAAGTTTTTACACTTGGCAAATAGCGTTTAGGGTCAACTTCTACGTGTGCAATATTACCGCTTGCTTGTAGTTGTTGCATTTGCGTAGAAGAAACTTCGGCGACATATGCATTAATGCTTGGCAATGTGTTGACTGCAGCAGTACCCAAGGTGGAGTAGGCAGCTTCAGACAAAGCCTGCGCTTTAAACTGCGCCGTTTCCGCTTGATTTAAGCGCACTGGCAGAACATTTGGTGTTGCGCTGTCTTTTAACGTGACAATAACGCGCTGTGTATCTGCGTGAGCAACTGAAAGGCTTGCACAAACGCAAGCGCTAAGGGTCGAAAGCTTAAGAAGTTTTACTACTGTATTACTGTTTTTCATATTTCACCTGTTTTACATGTTGTTTACGTTTGTTACTAAAACAGGTGTTGACATCGCTGTCAATGCGTAAAGATTAGACAGGTGTAAATTGCATTATCTTTCTGGGTTTTGTTTATTGCATTAATTAATCGTTCTTAAATTCTCAATTCTTCACATTATTATTGTGGTTATTTTTATTAAGTGAGTGAGTTAGTTCTGTAATGGTAAATTGCGCTGGATCGTTAATGTAACGTAAAAAGTCCAGGTGTTCAGGAAAGTTTCCATGTATGGCATGATACAAAGGTAAGTGAGCGTCATCCAGCGATTCGAAAATAGACAAGGTCACGCTGTCTATTGGTGTAAAGTCTCTATGATATTGTGCTAGCCGAGCTAAAGTATAGGCCCCAAGCAACACATGCCCTCCGATCGAAACATCTAACTTTGGCGCAATACCTTCATCCCAATTAATCCCACCTATGACGATCTTACGGTTTAACTCTTTAGCAGCGAGTAACGCGCCATAAGCAATAGGATCATTAGCAGCCCAAACGGTTGTGATTGCGGAGTCTCGCTGTAACCACGCTTTAGTGAGACGATAAGCTTCATTCTGAGACCATTGACAATTTGCCTCTGCGATTAATTCTAGCTTTGTATGGTGCTCAAGATAAGCGCGCATGCCTTTTTGTCTATCTAATGCCGCAGTCGTCGCCACGTCTCCTAGCAAAGCTAATACATGTTGCGATGGATTGGAGGACCTAAGTGCTTTTCGCGCAAGTTGATGCATTAATTTAAAACCGGCTTGGAAATTGTCTGGCTCAATGGTGCCAATAATTTGGTGTCCTGACTTTAACAGAGCTACTTCCTCTGTTTTAGTCGGTCCGTTGAGCAAGAAAATAATCTTGATTTTGGTGGCTTTGGTGTTTAACAAATAGGGAACGACACTCGACTTTTCGTTAACCAGCACAAGGTAATCAGCATCACTTTTCAAGGCTTGCTCTACGAGCGATTTCATCAAAATATGGTTGCGCTGCGCATAACTGATTTTGAGGGAAATATTCATGTTAGTAGCGGCCGCAGTCATCACGTTGCTGACGTTATACCAAAAATCCCCTGTAGGATTTTTTGTTGCAAAGCCAGGGTTTACAAATTGAACGTTGAATCGTTGTGCAGATAGCACGGCCATCGGCGATAAGAGTAAAAAGATGAACAACAATTTTCGGATCATAAGTCTCTACATTTTTGATATTCAAAAAGTGTGCTGCTAAATACGCGACGTCGTTAGTTATGAGTATAGTTTACGCTAGAATCGTTGCGCTATCTGCCTGTTTTTTGAATGCTATTCAGGATCAGCATATTTTTCATAGCATTGAATTTAGCTCATACGTTAATTGCTTTATACTAGCGGGCAAAGAGTAAGGGGACTTTGATGAGAAAAATCGTATTTACATTCGTGTTGTTGTTTTCGATGTCTGGAGTTGCGCATGAGTCAAGCGAACTGAATAAAACCATGAAGGAAATGGGTCATATTTATAAGCAGGCTATGAAAGCGCAATCTGCTCAAGAAATGCAGGCGCACTTAACCGAGCTGACTACACTCGTTAATGAAAGTAAGCAATTTCAGTTTAAGCAAGAGGTGTCTGCCGAGTCAGTTGCGGGCTTGAATAAAGTACTCGAAACCATTACTAAAGCGAGTCATGAAATAGACTCGGGAAGAGTTGAGAAAGCTCGTGAAATGCTTTTAAAAATTGATGAGCTGAGAAAGCAATACCACAAACTACACGAACCACCGAGCTTTTGGGAATTACTGTTTGGTAGTTAAGCTGAGATTCGAATAGTTAACTTATCTAATCGCTGTGGTTATTTCTTGTTCTATCGCAGCGGCTTTGCTCATCTGTCTTGGCTTTAGTTGAGGATGACAAAATACTAGCGAGTGGTAGTTTGATTTTTCAGGGTCGCTCGTTAGTTCTCTATAAAATCCAAAAAGCGGTGAAATAGCGTTATCCTTTTCTGCACTTATTAAAAATTACGTGAAAATCTACTCAAAATAAGTTGCATTATTAATTGGAACGATCCAGTATATTTGTTTTTAATCTGGGAAATTTCAATGAAAACCTCCTCATTAGCCAGTCTAATTTTACTTTCATTTTGTGGCTCCTCATTAGCAAGTGCCAATGCGCTCTACGACATCACCGAACGCGATGCATTCTCTGTAACGAGTGACGTAAAGGAGCAAATCCAAGGTGAGGGGATAGAGCAATTAGTTGATAGGTCGCTAAAAAGCAAATTCTTATCTAAGCAATCTAGCGCTGAGATTGTATTTGATCTGAAAGACGTAAAAGCGCTCAGACAATATAGTCTCACCTCAGCCCAAGATGCCCCGGCGCGAGATCCAAAGCATTGGACTGTAGCCGTATCTACAGATGGCAAGGCTTGGCAAGAGGCTGATAAACGCAATAATATCGTATTTTCAAGGCGAGGTGAAACGCTCGCTTTTGACCTACCCAAAACAACGGATGCGAGGTACGTGCGCTTTACTGTAGCACAGGAAGGTAAAACGCAGTGGGGCGACCGCTTTTTGCAAATCGCTGATCTGGCGCTCTATGCACAAACAAGTTTACCACTGGCGAACTTTACTGCAGATAAAACCGTTGCCAAGCTTAATGAGCCAATTTCTCTGCAGTCGATATCTGCAAACTCACCAACAGCACTAAAGTGGAAGGCTGAGGGCAAAACGAAGCTGCCAACCACAAAAAGTGTTGAAGTAGTTTATGACAAGCCTGGTAACTACGATGTTACTCTAATGACTAAAAATGCGCATGGCTCCGACCTTAAAACCCGTGCGAACTATTTAAAAATATACGATCCAAATCAACCATGGAAAGGCTTTGAGCCGCCAAAGGTCAAAGTGGTTATCGAAGATACTGAGTCGGCAGGGTCGAAACGCCTGCAAGCGCTATTTCCTGATATAGCCACTACGGTGGATGACGTAACTCGCCAATTGGCCCCTAGGTTGTACAAACACTTTGCAGAGCTGCCAGAGTTTGAGCAAGTTACATTTAGGCTAAAGTGGATGGACACAATAGCCTATCGTTCTGGAGACGAAACAAATATGGAAATCGTGTTTAGTTCAAAGTACATCACCGAAAAACTCGCTGCGCAGCCAGATGAGCAAGTGGAATACGAACTCCTTGGTGTGCTCTGGCACGAACTTACACATGGATATCAGCTATTTCCAAAAGAGAGAAGTTATTCTGAGCCCGATGTACATGCATTTATTGAAGGAATGGCGGATCTCATTCGAATTCAAGCGGGATACCATAAAACCCGTTCACCTAAGCCGTCGGATTCTTGGATTGGTGGATACACAAATACAGGGTTTTTTCTTGCGTGGCTCGCTGAGTCTTATCCAGATTTTACCTATCGTTTTAATCAAACAGCGGTAGAAATAGAAGATTGGTCATTTGAAGATGCAATAAAATCAGTTACTGGAGAGCCTCTTGATAAGCTCTGGTCTCGCTATCAAAGTGAGCTAACTGCCAAGAAATTGCAGTGAACTAGCAAGAACTAGATGATTACAACTTGTCATCACTATGCTGTAAATGTACATAATTTGTTGACAGGTTTGTTTTATTGCTCATAATTGGAACGTTCCCTTTTTGATTTCTGCCTGAAGCTTTGTTGGTTTTGCTAAGGGAGAAATGAAATTTTAATAAAAATTGGAACGTTCCTTTAAATTGTGGGGGTCTTATGACAACAATAATATATAAACATAGCCTGATCGCTGCTGCTGTCCTAGCAGCGGTAGCAACTAACTCAGTAACAGCCGCAACAGAAGAACAAGCAGAAGAAATAGAACGCGTTGAGGTGACAGGATCTCGTATCAAGCGTATCGCCATTGAAGGTGTTACCAATGTCCAAAGTCTCTCTTCCGCTGATATGGTCAGAAGTGGCTTTAACACAGTGTATGATGCACTGAGTAGTATTTCAGCCGCCAGTGGTGCCGTTCTCGGTGAAGTAGAAACTGGCTCCTATACACCTGGTGCCAAAGAGTTAAACCTGTTAGGTGTTGGACCTGAATACACACTAATTCTCGTTAATGGTAAGCGCTTGGCTTATTACCCAATGCCGTACGGTGGCCAAACCAATTTTGTTAATCTCGATATGTTGCCAACGGCGATGGTTGAGCGCATCGATATTCAATCCGGCGGAGGCTCTGCAATCTACGGTTCAGATGCGATGGCTGGGGTAGTCAATATTATCACCAAAAAAGGTATGGACGAGCATGTCGTTGAAGCATTCTATGGCCAGGATACTTATGGTACGGGTGATAAAAAAGGCTTGTCGTTTGTTGGTGGTTTTGAGCAAGACGACTTTACGTTTGACTACTCACTAGAATACAAGACGGAAGAGGCGCTAACTGGTGCCGACAGACCTTTTCATGACAGCGTTTGGGATAATCCAGATCCAACAAACAAGCGAGAGCTCAATCGTTCAATTACCGTATGGGCTGAGAATACCGAGTTCAAAAATCAATATTCAGCGCAGTACTGTAATACAGATGATAATCCACACCCGACTGCGGTTCAGCACTTTATTAGCCGCAATGATTACGGCCTAAGCTGTGGGTGGGATGAAACCGGCAACAATTTGCTCCGTAACCAAGTTGAAACCATGAGTTTGTATATCAACTCGGTGTACAGCATCAACGACGAACACAGTTTTTTTGTTAACGGATTTTATATCGATCAAGAAAAGAAAGGGGCACGAAATCCATTCTTCTTTGCTCATGCAGAGTCAATTCACGGATCCATGTTTTGGGATCCAGATATCAAAAATAAAGCTGGTGGCTATGGCGCTCCAGTTAAGTATATGTGGCGGATAGTGAATGATTCAGAATATACAAATGATGGCTTAGGTCGAGTATACGATGATAAATCTTATTCATTTAGTTTTGGTCTTGAAGGGGAGGTAGCAGATTACTATTACTCCGTTGGCTTCAGCCGTTCACAATACGATTTCTCTGATAGGTACTTGCACCACACGGTTGAAGGAAATAACTGGCTAAAAGGACCAAAGTTGGGAGAGGTTGATGGCATGCCAATCTACCGTCCAAATTACCAAGCTTTTTTTGCGCCTCTGACCCAAGACAATATGTATAACATGGCTGATTGGGCAACCTACGATGGCTTATCGTTCAATGAAACCCTAACCGCAGATCTGTCCGGGGATTTATTTGAGTTGCCAGCAGGGTTTGTGTCTTTTGCCGCATATATTGAGCTGATGAAAGAAGGGACGAGGGCGACGCCCGATAGCAGAATACTAAATAAAGAGTTTGTTGGTCTAACTGGCGTTATCACCGATGGTGAACGTAACCGTTATGCTGCGGCGACAGAATTTATGATCCCAATTACTGAACAGATCTCTAGTGAAATAGCGCTGCGTTATGACCACTATGATGATATTTCTGATGTTGGTGGGGCATTTACTTATCAAGTTGGTTTTAAATATTCTCCTACTGACGCGCTGATGCTAAGAAGTGCGTATGGCACAACGTTCCGTGGTCCTAGCATGAGCTCAGTATATCAAGGGTTTGCTGGTAACTTTGGACGAGGCTCGGACAGAGTGATTGCAGATGCATGTCTACGTTTTCAAACCACAGGGGATCCCGCTCAATATAATGCTGATGCATTAACTATCAGCTGTGCAGACTTAGACACAACAAATAGCAATGAGCCAAAGCTAGATGCTGACTTTGAGACAATCTCGGCAGGCGATCCAACTTTAAAAGAAGAGTCTGGTCATTCATTAACGTTCGGTCTTGTGTATGAGTACTCCCCTGAGCTGTCATTCAATGTTGATGTTTATGACATTGTCTTAAAAGACAAAATTACTCGACTTGGGTCTGGCGAAATTCTTGATAATGTCTGGAAGTGTGAAAACGGCTTAATTGATTCATCTTCTGCTAAATGCGCCAATATGCAAGACAGAGTACAGCGTTTTGATCAAGATGGTCTGGCAACCGACTGGTTAGGGAACACGAAAAAAGGGTTACCGTACACCGCAGCAATTATCAGAGAAGGTTATATAAACGCCGCGGAAAGGCAGCATGGCGGCGTCAACTTTGGTGTGAAGGGCACGTTTGAGTCAGAGCTTGGTGAGTTTATTTATAAGCTTGATTACAGCCATGTTTTAAAGAAAAAAGAAAAGCTTCGTCCCGAAGATCCGCTTGAGGATGTGCTAGACAGTCAAGATAACTATAACTTCAAAGATATGGCATCGTTTAACCTGACTTGGCAGTTGGAAAAGACCGCAATTTCATGGCAGGTAAATTATAAAGGAAAAAATTGGAACGGTGCTGATTTTGGTCAAAGAGAAAAGTT
Source organism: Pseudoalteromonas sp. Of11M-6 (assembly GCF_022347905.1). Lineage (NCBI taxonomy): Bacteria > Pseudomonadati > Pseudomonadota > Gammaproteobacteria > Alteromonadales > Pseudoalteromonadaceae > Pseudoalteromonas > Pseudoalteromonas sp. Of11M-6. The sequence goes on from NZ_JAKRFW010000007.1 coordinate 97,041, forward strand.
ACCTGCATGGATAAAGCATAACCTAACCATTGGCCATTACATCAATGACAATACGCGAGTGATGTTTACGGTTCAAAACTTATTAAATGCGATGCCGCCTCAAGACGACTCGTTTAGAAGTTACCCATTCTATAAAGCGGGTAATTACGACACGAACGGGCGCGAGTTCTTACTAAAAGTTAACTACCAATTTTAATAATAAAGGGTAACGAAATGAGAAAATTAATGCTATCAGCGGTGGCAATGGCCGTCGCTGCGACACTAATAGGCTGTAATGATGGTTCTGAATTTGTTGAACGTGATAAACCTGAACAGACTCAATCATCCGGGCAGCCAGACTCTGGCGCATTGCGTAATATCACCTCAGATACTGGGGTTGAGATTGAGGCTATTTTAGCGGATGGTGTACAAGCCTCGCCCGCAGGTGAAAGTGTCGACAAACTTATCGACGCTAACACGAGTACAAAATTCCTGGCTTTTGCGTCAAACGTCACTGTAGTGTTTAAAGCCGCGACAGAGATTGAACTTAGAGAATATAGCTTTACGTCAGCAAACGATGAAGCAAACCGAGATCCAAAACAGTGGGTCGTATATGGCTCAAATGATAAATCAGATTGGATTGAGCTGGACTCAAGAGCGGGAGAAGTATTCTCTGCTCGAGGACTGACTCGCAATTTTGAATTGGCCGAAAGCGGCGAAAAGTATCGCTACTTCAAATTTGATTTAGTACATGGTGGTACGGATAGCTATGGTGCTGATATTACGCAACTAGCGGAACTCGAAATCAAAACGGTATCGGATATTCCTATCGTCGCATTTAATGCGACAAACACGACTCCAGAAGTCTCTGAGTATATTGTTTTTAGAGATGAGTCGTTAGTTAACCCGACTAGCTGGCAGTGGACGTTTGAAGGTGGTATTCCTGCGACAAGTACAGAGCAAAGCCCATTGGTTAAGTTTGAAGCTTTAGGGCCAAAAACCATTACACTGGTTGCGAGTAACGACAAAGGGGAAGCGACATTAGTTCAGCAAGACTTTATCCGTGTGTGGGATCCAGTCTCGCCATGGGCAGGGTTTCCAGAGCCTGTGATTGAAGTGAAAAAGGAACTACCAGAGCACCCTGGACAGCTGGCGCTTGAACGTGCGGTACCAGATCTAAATGCCCTTATTCATGAGATTTCTTTGAAGATTGCCAAGCGCTTATTTAATAATGTAACCGAAATCAACGTTTTTGAGCACGTTACTTTTATTACCGGAGACTTTGATGCGCCGGCTTCAAAGGCCGGTGAAGGCAAATTTATGGAGCTTAGGTTTGATGTTAAGCACATCGCCAACCTAGAGGGTCTTGGAGATGAGGCTATCCGTAACGAAGTTATTGGCGTGCTGTGGCATGAGCTGACTCATGGCTACAATAATGTTCCGGCTGAAGGTGAATATCGTCCGGGCACGGATTATCATACCTACTTAGAAGCGCTGGCTAACTTTATTCGAATTGATGCTGGTTACTTAGAGCATAGACGCGGTGGAGTTCGCTGGATGGAACACTACAATGTTGATGCTTACGATCAAACAGCATTCTTCTTTGAGTGGGTAGAAAACAGTCACCGTAACACCGATTTTATCCGTAAGTTTAATGCGGCAGCAAAAACGCTTGATGCGTGGAGTTTAGACACCGCTTTTAAGTCTATATTTGGTGAACAACGGGGGATTGATGCAGTATTTGAAGAGTATCAAGTCTACCTTGCAAGCGTCGGTAAGTTACCACCAGTACCACTTGGCTATCAGAACTTTGCACCCACTAGCACTCAGGTAACAACAAACGGAACTGCACTTGTGCCTTTTAATGAGGGGGCAGACAAGCTTAATGATAGAAATATTACGTCTAAATTTAATGTGGTGTTGGAAGCCCCTGCTTGGCTTGCACAATATGCGCCTGACTTGTTGCCGATAAAACAGGTTGATAAGGCCCAGGTTAACTATGTGTTTGACAGCGCTAAAACAGCAAAATACTACTCATTAGCGACAGCGGGAGACAACCCTCATCGCTTTCCAAATGCGTGGCAGCTACAGGGCTCAAATGACGGTACGAATTGGATTACGCTAGATACTCAACAGTTCAACGAACTACCTAATACGATGGAATACTATAGCTTTGCTATCGAGAGTCCAAATGCGTACACCCAGTATCGTTTGGAACTTGAGCATACCCGTGAAGGCGGTGGAATTGGCGGTGCTGGCGGAAGGCTAATTCAACTAGGCGAATTCTCATTGTGGGAAGCAAAAGAATAGGGCCAGCTGACCTTTCTTGAAAGATAAACAGGCCCTAGCCTTAAATAGTCTAAAGGTGGGCAATGCCCACCTTTAAAACGTACTTAACCTGAGGTTTGGATAAGGAATGTTCCAACTCATTGTTGCTAAAGCACAGCTTAGTTTTCTCCTTGTCTAGCCAGAGAGTTTTAGGGAAAACACCGCTTCCGCGTCCTGCTCTCGCTAAGGTACCTACATCCTGTAGGCAAGGCAAATGTACGCACCAATAGCTGGCTATTGGAAGTGAATTCATGCAGTTAGCGCTAAAACTGGCTGCTAGAAAGGCATTAATTATCCGCAGCTCAGGTTACTTATTTTGACCTTTAACGTTTCTTCTTCTTTTTACCTTGAACTGCTTTAAATCGCGGATTAGATTTACAAATTACGTAAACCCGACCGCGTCTTTTTACGACTTGGCACCCCGGTCTATTTTTAGCGCTTTTGAGTGAGCTCAGTACTTTCATCTGGTTTATCCTTTTTTAGTCGCAAGGTTTTTAAAGCGACGGTTAAATTGTGCAACTCGACCATCACTTGCCACCAACTTCTGTTTACCAGTGTAGAAAGGGTGAGACGCACTAGAGACGTCAATTGGGAAGTAAGGGTAAGTCTTACCATCTAGTTCAACGGTTCTGTCTGATTTAATGGTTGAACCAACAATAAAGTACTTATCAACCGATGTATCATGGAAGGCAACAAGTTGATAATCAGGGTGGATATTGGGTTTCACGACAACGACTCCTAAATAATGTGTTGTTATATTGTATCAATATAAATCAAATAAAAACTATTCTCAACAACTAATTTGTCGTTGCCGCTATTTAGTGCGATACGCCTAATTTGTCGACGCATGCGGAACTAAACTGAATGCATCTTGAGCAGTTGATTAAAAGGGGCTTACTTTCCTTAAAATTGCCTGATATAACTAGTTCTAGATAGTTTCTCAAGTAGTCATATTGGTGTTGACACCTAACCGGAATAGTAGCGAATAGACTTTTTTGGAATATAGCTATCGATGTAAGCCTGTTGGTTTGATAGATATGAGATAAAAGAGTGAGATCCAATTGAGGCTGGCTTAACGGTTAATAACCTTCACTAAATGAAAGAGGTCTAGCAAATAATTAAAACCTAGTACGTTCGCGAAAGTACTTTGTTCGCTAACGCAATACAGATATAGAGCATTTATTATGGATAAACATGCTGAGTTAGATAACTCAATTTTGGCTAAGCTTCACAGCAGCGATGACAGCGCGTTACAGCAAGAATTAGACACACTCTCTTGCACACATAGTGACATAGTGACACTACTGGCACAGTATCAAACGCTCAGTGAGCAAGATGATGAACTGTTCGATGCTTGGTACGACAGCTTATGTAAAGATCAGTTAAAGGTCTTAAAAGCATTTGAGATAATTCGTGCGCACATAGAACAGCAAATATAAATACGCATAGATTGTCTGGCGAAGCGGTTGTGCGCCAGACTGCAGATTATTTGATTGATAAGTCGTACTTACTAATCAATTGGTCAATGTATCGAGTGCGTAGCGATTCTGTTTGCTCAGCTTGAGTATTGGCTGCCAATGCTTTGTTTAGTAGCTTCATGGCGCTGTGTACTTGAATACGTTGCTCTGGGGCAATGCTGCTGGCGGTTCTTGCTTCTGTAATGTCGTCGATAATCGCGCGGCCTAGGTCAATATAAAGTGCTTCCTCTACGAGACCATTTTGGCTGATCACCCCATACTTGCCACATAAAAACTGTTGCCAAACTTGCTGTACATGCTCTGTAAGGTCATCACTAAAGCTTGGATCTTCGGTGTAAAAGCCTTTTTCAATACATTTCGTAAGTGCTTCACAGTAACGCTGTTGAAATAACTCAAATGCACTACTTGATTGATCTACTTTATGTTTAAGTAAAAGTTGCCCCCAATTGAGTAGGCCTCGGGCATAAAAATCAGTATATTCTTCACATTCGTACAGGCCAAAGTACGAACTACACTTAATTTGATTTTGAATACTATAACTCGGATTTGGGAATAGGCTCATTTGTTGCCATTCTAAGAGCTGTTCTTCAGGTATCTTTAAGCTGCTGCTCAGCTCCAAAGTGGTATAAAAGTGCGTATTTAGAAAATGTGTCAGTCCCATAAAATTAAACTGGATAAATATACAGTATTTTTGATTTTGCTGGATCTTTACGCAAATAACAAGCACTAAAGTTAAATTTCGTTAGATTTAACCGATTTACTCAGGTTTATGGGTCGGATCTCAGTCAGATTTATGGTAAAAATGGCTGTCAACTGGAAGAGTAATAGAAAGACCATGCATCAGATCCAATCAATAAAAAAAGCAAGCTTAATTACCGCTATTAAAACCCCTTACACAATGGCGGGTGAAATTGACTTAGATACTTACGACAAGCTAGTCGAAGCGCAAATCGCCGGCGGTGTCGATGGTATTGTTGTCGGTGGCACCACAGGTGAAGGCCAACTGATGAATTGGGAAGAGCACTTAATGCTCATTGCCCATTCTGCGAATAAGTTTGGCGATAAACTGCTGATTGTTGGTAACACTGGCAGCAATAACACCAGAGAAGCAAAAAAAGCGACTGAATATGGGTTTGCATCAGGTATGCACTGTGCACTACAAATAAATCCGTATTATGGCAAAACCTCAATTACGGGTGTGAAGGCTCACCTGAAAGAAGTCTTGGAAATCGGTCCTGGCTTTATTTACAACGTGCCTGGCAGAACGGGACAAGACATTACGCCCGATATCATTGAGCCGCTGGCCAGCCACAAGCATTTTGTTGGTATGAAAGAATGTGCGGGTGATGAGCGTATCGCACACTATGAAGCGAAAGGCATTGCGTGTTGGTCTGGTAACGATGATCAAGCCCACGATAGCCGTCATAACAGCCAATCTCATGGCGTTATTTCTGTTGCTTCAAACATCATTCCGGGCTTATTCAGGCAATTGATGGACACGCCTAACCAAGCGCTTAACCAGTCTTTGCAACCGTTAATGAACTGGCTCTTTTGCGAACCAAATCCAATTGCTATCAATTCAGCTTTGATTATGACTGGCGCAGTCAAACCGGTATTTAGATTGCCTTATGTGCCACTGTCGCCAGCACAGCAAAAAGAGGGGATTGAACTCCTTTCTCAGTTAAAAGAAAGTGAATTTGTTGGCTCGACACCAAAATTAATTGACGAAACCTTGCTTAAGTTTTGTTAAAAGTCGGTTTGTCATTTATAATCTGCGACCGTTTTTGACTCGGTCGTAGGTTATTATGGCAACGTTTTCTTCATTTAGTTTCGCACAGCCTCTTTTAGATGCGCTGCAAGACATCAATTTTCATACATTAACGCCAATTCAACAGGCGGCTATCCCAGCTGTCCGTCAAGGTAGTGATGTGCTCGCAACAGCGCAAACTGGAACAGGGAAAACCGCAGCTTTTGCATTACCTATCATCCAAAAATTGCTTGAGGCTGAAGCACAGTCGACGCCAAGAGCGTTGATTTTGGCGCCAACGCGTGAGCTTGCCGAGCAAATCGCCAACAACTGTGCGACATTTGCTAAGTACACAGACTTAAAAGTGCAGGCACTGTTTGGCGGAGTTAACGCCAATGGCCAGGCTGAGCGCTTAAAGCAGGGCGTGGATATTTTAGTGGCAACCCCTGGACGCTTGTTAGATCATATCCGCCTAGGTAATGTCACGTTAAGTAACGTTAAACACTTAGTGTTAGATGAAGCTGACCGCATGTTAGATATGGGCTTTATCACCGACATGCAAAAAATCATTGAGCTGGTGGATAAGCAAAAGCAGCTATTGTTGTTTTCTGCAACTTTCCCGTCGGCAATGAAGCAGTTCGCGAAACAAGTGTTGGAACACCCTAAGTTAATCCAAGCGACGCCAGAAAATAGTACAGCCGACACGGTTCGCCACGTTGTTTATCCAGTTAAAGAAGAACGTAAGCGCGAGTTACTATCTGAGCTGATCGGGACCAAAAACTGGCAACAAGTGCTGGTGTTCGTCAATATGAAAGAAACCGCGGACAAGCTAGTTGAAGAGTTAAAGCTTGATGGTATAGATGCAAATGTATGTCATGGCGACAAAACTCAAGGCGCTCGTCGTCGCGCTTTAAGAGAGTTCACCGAAGGCAAAGTACGCGTTATGGTTGCAACCGAAGTCGCAGCTCGCGGATTGGATATCGTTGGCCTGCCACGCGTGGTTAACTACGATGTGCCTTATCTTGCCGAAGATTATGTTCACCGCATCGGAAGAACTGGTCGTGCAGGTCAGTTTGGTTATGCGATCACCTTTGTAAGCCGCGAAGAAGAATCTGACCTTATTCATATTGAACAGTTAATTGAGCAGCAAATTTCACGCTATTATCTGCCGGGCTACGAAGTGGCAAATCGTGAAAGACTGGTTGAAACTATCCAGAAGAAACCCGCGCATCAACGTCGTAAGGCGCGGGTGAATAAGCCTTCGAATCAAGCAAGTGCAGAAGCAAGATTAAAAAACCGCTCTCGTATTGCAAATGTACGTAAGCAGCAAAAGAAGAAGTAAAATTGTTTTTTTGCTTTATTTACAACGCCAGCTAGCACGCTGGCGTTGTTGTTTTTAGCCAATGTGGCGTACAATAGCGAAAAATAATTATAAAAATACGGCTTGTGCTTCAGTCATTTCACATTGTTCCAGTTAATGTAATCCAACTCGCCTCTCTTGGGGCTTATCTCCTCGCAATGTTAATTTTTGCCAATCAACCACGCGCAAGAATGCTCGTCATCTATTTGTTATGTCAATGTGTGCTGATGACAACCAATTTTGCTGAAGAAGCGTTAGGGGCTAGAAGCTATTTACTTATCACGCCTGTATTTACCCTAGCTACTGGGCCTTTAGTCTATTTTCTGTTTAAAAATCTACTGCATGCTAATCGGGATAAGCAAGAGCGAAGATTAGTACATTTCTTACCTGTTTTGCTGGCGCTTCCATTTACTGAATACACCCAGCTTGTGATTGCGTTTGGCACTGTCAGTCAGTTGATTTATTTTGCTTTTACGGTGCAACTTGTTGGCTTTTACCAGCAAGCATCCGCGGAGATCAGAGCGGACGTCAACACGTGCGATTTACAATGGATAAGAACAACGGTTGTCTTGTTTGTGATCTTTGCTCTGGTGGATTTGGTTAGACTCAATATGCAAACATACAACGACATCAGCACTAAAGCACTCTGGTATTTTATTGACTTAGTTTGGTTACTTGCAATTAATCTTTACCTAGTTGTCAAAGTACACAATCAACCACACCTCGAAGATTCTATAACGCAAGCCCAAGAAATAACGTTCAATGAGGTGGACAAACAGTCAGAAGATCCAACCGAGATATTCAATGCAATTCATAACACGATTATGCAGCACTATTTATATCGACAGCCACGCCTGACTATTCACGACGTTGCTGAGGTTATTGGACTTGGGGTAAAGGATATCTCTTGGGCCATCAATACTTGTGGTGGTTACAACTTTAATGAGTATATCAATAGCCTGCGGGTCGATGAGGTAAAACAGCAACTACAGTGCGAAAAGCAAACAACGCCCAACTTGTTAGCGCTCGCAATGAATGCTGGGTTTAACTCAAAATCCTCGTTTAACAGTGTTTTTAAAAAGCAAACGGGTTACACTCCAAGTCAATTTTCAAAATTAATATAAGTATATTAAACAATTGCTTATGCTTAATTCTGAGTGTTTTTTAAAAGTCCTAGAAGTACAAAATCCTGATATTGCACGCTATATAAAGTCGTTATAGGTAATCTGGAGTTAAATCGATAACAAGGATAAAGATGATGTATTCAAGTTTTCTCACTCATGTGGCCACTTACCTGACTTTTAGTAGTTTGTTTATCGCGCAGCCTGCAAAGGCTGAACCTATTCGGGTGCTGACATCAACGAGCGAACAAGTGCATGTTGCACAGCAACTAGATGTTAAATCCCCAGTGGATTACCTAAATACACGGATCAACGCACTAGCGTTGGTACGTAGCAAAAATTGGCAGCAGGCGTTACCACAACTGCAAAAGCTTACTAAGTCGTATCAAGATGACGGAGACACTTGGTATCTATTGGGATTAACGCAAATACAATTAGCGCATTATGAGCAAGCTATCATTGCGCTGAAAAAGGCGTTGTCACTGGGTGTAAACCTAACCAATATTCCTACCGGTTCGCGCCCCTCAAATGACATTATGATAAAGATTGCAGGCGCGTATGCTGCACTAGGTAAAGTGGATGAAGCTAATCAGTGGCTGAGTAAGTCTTTGTCAGCGCGGTACGACGAACGCAGTAGCTTAGCAAATAAAGGCGTTTTCGACTCCATCAAAGATAATATGCAATTTCAGCGTCTTACAGGTAACTATAAAGACACTTCGCTCACTCGGGATCAGCAGTGGAATGCAGATTTAGATTTCTTACTCTCAGAAATTAAGCGGTTGCATGTTAACGAACAGGCAAGTAACAACCTGGATTTAATTACGTTGGCAAATAATTTGCGCTCAGATATACCCAAGTTAACTGATCAGCAAATTGTCTTCGGTATGATGCAAATGATAGGCGCGCTTGGTAACGGGCATAACTTTATCGTGCCGACCTTCGGAGAAAAAGGGAATTTCACTCGTTTGCCAGTGCAGTTTTATGCCTTTACCGATGGCCTTTACATTGTTGATGCTGAAGCTGAGTTTAGTGATTTAATCGGCTATAAAGTCACAGCCTTTGCGAAAACACCAACCGCAGATGCAATGGCGAAAGTTGCCGAGATTAATCCGCGAGATAATGAAATGCAGCAGCTTTGGCTTGCGCCTTATTATCTCGCCATGCCCGAAGTACTCGCTGGACTAGAGTTGATCGATGCGTCAAATGAAGTGTCTATCACGGTAGAAAATGCGCAGAGCGCGCAAAAGACCATTCGCCTTAGTGGCCAATCATTCGAGTTTCGCGGCTTTCCGACTTTGCCAGAAAATCATCAAAAAAGCCCACAATATCTGCAAAACGTCAATAAACCTTATTGGTACGAAGTGGATAAAAGCAATGAGGTTTTGTACGTGCAATTTAATGCCGTTGCACAGATGAAAACGCAGTCGCTAGCGCAATTTAGTGCGGAGTTGATAGAGACAATAAAAGACGGTGAAGTAAATCACTTGGTGCTGGATTTACGACATAATAGTGGTGGCAATGGCTCCATCTTACCACCATTACTAAAGGCACTTATTTATTTTGAAGCGGCAAAGCCAGAAGGCAAGTTATTTGTAGTGATGGGACGTAATACCTTTTCTGCAGCGCAAAACCTCTTGACCAATATTGATAGCTTTACCAATGCCATATTGGTTGGAGAGCCAAGTGGTTCTCGGCCAAATCATATTGGTGAAGCTGGAAGGTTCCGTTTACCGTTCAGTGGGGTGTTTGGACTCGTTTCGTCGCAGTTTCACCAAACTTCTCGCGCAGAAGACCACCGTATTTGGATTGCTCCACATATGCCGGTATTGCCGGACTCTGCAAGCTACTTCAATGGTGTCGATCCCGCCATGAAAGCCATTTATAGTGTATTGGATAAAAACGTCGATGGTTTAGTTAAGTAACCATCGCGTAAGTGAACGCTTTTTAGGCCAAATCTTAAAAGGAAGTGGCAGAAATGGTAACTGCAGCAGCGTTATTGTTGTTTTCTTTGTGATTGCCGCCTTGCTGTATTTCTCCGTTTAAGTGTATGCGCTGACTATCTAAAAAGTAAGCTAGCAACAAGAGGGACATGGGGTGCTATCAATTCCTGAACCATTATGCTAGCTTTGTTAGTGAAATCAACTAAATGGAATAATAATAATGAGAATTGGTAAGGCAGTTCAGTGCTTGTTTGCTGTGACTTTAGCGGCTTTCTTTTCGGTAGCTGCGATGGCAGAGTCCGAAGAAAAGACAAAGCAAGAATATGAGCAACAAACAAAAACCTTGATGTCAAAAGTACTTGATGAAAAGAGAACTTTTACAATTCAACTACCCAAAAATTATCACACCAACCCCAATAAAAAATACCCTGTGATTTATCGCCTTGATGGTAAAGGCAACCTTCCGTTGATGACCGCTGTACTTGAGCGTTTGCAAGGAGCAAACGTTTCTGCCGCACCTGAAGTTATTATTGTTGCAATCGAAAATACAGACAGGTTAAGAGATCTTTATCCAACTAAGAATAAAGAGCCTGCAGGACCTATGGATATTGGCGGCGGGGCACCTAAGTTTTTAGAGTTTATCGAGACTGAACTTATTCCTTATGTGAACCAGACCTATCGCACTCATGATTTTAAAGTCATTGCAGGTGCATCTGCAGCGGGTACTTTTGCGCTTTATGCTTTGCAGGCAAAGCCTGAGCTATTTCAAGCGCATATTGCTTATAGCCCAGCGGTATGGTGGAACTTTGGCGCGACAGCAAAGAGTACCAAAGCATTTATTTCCAAAACGAAGCAGCTAAATAACTTTCTATATATCACAATTGGTGAGGAAGGTGGCGTGATGCGCGAAAGATACGATGATATGGCACGCTTTCTAGCAGCAAATCAACCACATGATTTGCGCTTTTTCAGTGAGGCTTACGACAATGTTCCTCATGGACTTGTGTCTGCAGCTGGTATGTTTAGCGCGTATCAAAAGCTGTTTTTGCCAACTCAAATGCCTGCTCGTGCGTATACCGGTGAATTGAGCTCTATTACTAAGTATTATCAACAACTGTCTGCTCAATATGGCGAGGTTTTTGAGCCACAGGAAGCAGTGATCAGAGAGCTTGGCTATTACCACGTAAGCATGGGTAACGTGAAAGAAGCAATTAAGTTGTTTAAGTTTGGCGTTTCACGCTATCCAAATAATGCAGATGCCTACAACGGCTTAGCATATGGCTATGAAACCGACAAACAATACCAAGCATCTTTACAGCAAGTAAACAAAGCGCTGGCATTGTCATCGAAGGGTGATGGTGGCTACGATGTCTTTGTTGCTCGTAAAGAGCGGCTAACTAAATTACTTGGTGAGTGATAATCAAAATGCGTAAATAGGCCACTTAGGTAATCGATGTGGTCTATTTTTTGAGTATTTATTGCCACTTAAAAATAGTGGCGAATACGCTTTATTTTTTCGCCGCTAAACTCAAACACTGTCATAAGCTTTTGCTTATTTTCTTTTTCATCCGTGTTACCTTGCTGATCAACGCAAGGATGTAGATACTCAACGGTCACCGCATTAAGGCCTTCAATGATGTTTGTGACTTCGATATCGCATTTTCCGTATTGGCCTAGATAGCTGAGTAAGCCTTTCTTATACTCTTCTTTTGACAATACGGCATTAAAGCGAGGGTGCTCGAATGAGGCATCTGGCGTTAAAAGCGTAAGTAGGTGAGTAACATCAGACTCTTTTGAATATTGGTGTTCAACGGCTTTTTGTGCCTCGAAGTAAGCGTTAACCTTGTTGCTCAGTGCTTCTGCGGAGCAAAGACTTGAAACCAGCATGAGTGGCAGCAGTGCATATCGAACTTTCATTATGATTTTCCTTAAATTATTGTTTTTTACTCTGTATTGAATGCAACGTTTCGACCGGGAAATGCAAGTTTAGAAAATGGCCATGCCGTTTTTAACCAATGAGTAATTGTTTGATAGACTAGGTTATCCAATGTGATATCTTCTGCTCCTATCCATAGATAGACATCACAATCAAAATCTGAAGATTGTGGCGGATCGATATAGACACAACCGATATACTTTTCACTGTGTCTGGTGTAAACCGCATAGGCAAATGCCGCTCGCGACATAAATTCTTCCTTGTGGGTGGCTAAACTCGCAATGTTTTCCTCATAAGTCATAGTAGCTTTCGGCCAGTCTGAATTCGGACCAAATATGCCTTGCAAGCGTACTTGATTAGCCATCACCAGCTCATAATCTACTATCGCAATTTTCTCATTGAGCACGGTAAAAGAAAAATGGGATGTGCTAACCCTCGTTGGTGGCATAAAAGAGTCAGGAATAAAGGGCTGAGCTTGTTTTTGTTGATTAGTCACTGTCGCCAGTACTCTCTGACAAGGGAAACTTTTTCATAGAAACATACTTTTTATTATTATTTGCAGCAGGTTAGCACTCGTTTGTAATTTATACAATTATAAAAATTGTAAGCTCAGTAGGCGCTAAGAGACCAACTTTGCATTTCTGTCACTCGACTAATGCAGCGAGCGAAAGCAAATGCCAGTTGCTCACCTTGGTAGATTTGCGATATGGGCGCAGCGGCCAAAAAAACAACCGGTACTTTGGCTTCGTAACATTCATCGATAAGCGCAATCAGGCGTCTGGCCTCATCGTCGCCAATCCTAGGTTGCGTTGAGTTATTTGGGCGGATATAGCCTTCCTCAGTTCCTTGCGCTACATCTTTATTCTCTGGAGTAACACCCAGTAGCGGTAACTCTGAGATGAAAATACAGCTAAATTGATCTGCAAGCTCAATATAGTCATTGATTGCGCGAGGGCTTGAGCAGATCTCCATAAAATCAAAACATGCTACACTTTCATTTGCGCCAAGCACGTTAATTAGACGATGATTAATTTCAAGGATGCCCGGTTTGAATATGCCACCTACATTAGTAAAGGCGTTCCAAAATGCTTGTTTATCGTTGACGAAGTAGTGGTTTGCCGTTGTACCTTTGCTAAATCGATGGTCCGTCTCACCACATACAGATATGACATCGCAGTGACTTATAAGCAGCGCAATTGTTGGCTCAAAACGGTCTCTATGTAGTCCATCTTTGTATAACTCGGTTGGGTGGCAATTGGAGGTTGCAACTAAGGTCACGCCATCTTCAAAAAGGGCTTCAAACAATCTCGCCATAATAATGGCATCGCCAATATCGGTGACAAAAAATTCATCAAAACACAATAACGATGTTTGCTCTGCCCAATTTTGGGCGATGCGCTTTAAAGGATCTCTCACACCTTGAATTTGATTGAGCTCTTTATGCACCTGTTGCATAAAGTGATGAAAGTGTAGGCGAGTTTTGTCTGTGACGTCAGTGAATTCATAAAACCAATCCATCAGCATTGTCTTGCCACGCCCGACAGGGCCATAGAAATAGATGCCTTTATTCGAGTGACCACTAGCGAGTGAACGAGAAAGGGCATCTAAAGCTGAAATTGCAGCTTGCTGCGCTGCATCAGGAGTAAGATTTCCACATTCAATTTGTGCTTGGTAATGGCTAGAGATTGACATAGACACTGCAAATAGGAATAGTTAATCCGAATAATATCATAAAGCTATAACTCATGGATGCACTAACAAGATTAAAACAAGCAGTAGACGCCTATTACCCGCTTTCTCAAGACACCTGGTCCGCTATTGCTGCGATCACCAGCATCAAACTACTTGCGAAAGATGAGTGGCTTTACAAAGAAGGAGCGTATCTGACTACTTTTGCATTTTTACATCAAGGGTTAGTTAGATTAGTAAACACCAATACTGCTGGGCAGGAATACAATAAGCGTTTTTTTGTGGCGGGGGAGTTTCCTGGTGTGATGCATGCTCTACATCGCCAAGAGCCCGCCAATCAAGGGATCCAAGCGCTTGAAACATCACAGGTAGTCCTAATCAATTTCAAGCAGTTTAGAGCACTATTAATGGATAATCCGGAATTAATGCGATTTCAAATACTGTATCTTGAAAAGAACTGGTTGTTAGAAAAGGATAAGCGAGAGCTTTATATGGTGCAGTTAGATGCCACGGAGCGCTATCTCGCATTTTTAAAAGAGCAGCCAGAACTTGCTGAGCGTGTACCACAATACCATTTAGCGTCCCATCTTGGGATCACTCCTACACAGTTAAGCCGAATAAGAAAATCGTTAAAAAATTCAGGTTCGTTTACATAGGTAAATGAGCCAAGCTCTTCACCTTGTTAAAGTTGCCTCACACATAATGGAGAACAACTTATGAATACATCACAACTAGAATCGTTATTGAATTGGCGCTACGCCGTCCGCAAATTTTCTGAGCAAACCATTGCTCAGGACAAAGTAGATAAGTTAATCGAACTGACGGGGTTGAGTGCTTCAGCATTTGGCTTACAGCCTTATAAGATTATTCAAATATCCAAGCTATCGATGAAAAAAGCATTGCTACCGCATTCGTATGGGCAACAAAAAGTGCTTGATAATAGCCATCTATTAGTTTTTGCTGCGGATATGTCACCTTTAGATAGCCAAGTAGAGCGCTACATTCAAGACTTTAAGGCGAATCGAAACCTTGATGAGCTTGTCTATGCGCAGATGGAATTGGGTATGAAAGACGCGCTACACACCATGGACTTTGAGTCTCAATATAGCTGGTGTTCTGAGCAGGCTCACTTGGCCCTCGGTACATTACTACTGGTAGCCGCCAGTATGGAAATTGATGTTTGCCCAATGACCGGTATCGATAAGGTTGCCTACGATGACATCTTGGGTCTGTCATCCTTAAATTTACGCACGGTATTAATTGCGCCAATTGGCATTCGTGACAGCACGGATGTGAACGCGAATACAAGCAAAGTAAGGAAATCGAGAGACTTGCTGCATATTGAGGTGTGACGATGATTTTTGCCATATTAGCCGTTTTTGCAGGTGGTGCAATCGCGGTGCAGGCAAGCATGAATGCACAGCTTAGCGGTTTATTAAAAAGTCCGATATTGGCAGCTGGAGTGGCGTTTACCGTCAGCGCATTCTACGCCTTTATTGCCTTTCGGGTATCTGATAACGTGCTGCCAGCAACCTCAGAGCTAAAAGCGGTGCCTTGGTACTTGTGGTGTTTAGGTGGGGTGCTAAGTGCAACAGGGGTGGGACTCTGTTATTTTTTAATTCCTAAAATGGGTATAGGTAACCTAATGGCTTATTACTTGTGTGGTCAAATGGTGGTAGCTATGGTGATCGGTCAGCTTGGTCTCTTTGGTGTACCTTATACGCCTATTAACCTGCAAAAAGTCGTGGGTGTGATTGCTGTGCTGACCGGTATTGTACTTATTAACGTTAATCGTTCAGGCTAAAACTCAGCCATTTCTAAAGCTTTGCTAATAGCAGGTGTTGCCGAAATTTGGCGATAATAGCGGCGTAAATTCTTAAGCGAAGGCGTTTTTTCTAAAAATGTCTTCGCACGCTCACAAAGCATAAACAAATAGCTGTCGCACAGCGTAAATTGATTTGCAAACAGGTAATGATTGTCTGCAAGTAAGGTATCAATAATACCAAACCCTTCTTCTAATCGACCTTGCTGCGA
This sequence comes from Pseudoalteromonas sp. Of11M-6, assembly GCF_022347905.1. NCBI lineage: Bacteria > Pseudomonadati > Pseudomonadota > Gammaproteobacteria > Alteromonadales > Pseudoalteromonadaceae > Pseudoalteromonas > Pseudoalteromonas sp. Of11M-6. The sequence continues at coordinate 112,653 of NZ_JAKRFW010000007.1, forward strand.
GCGAATAAGGTCGTCATACATTAAAGCACTTTGGGTGTGTCGTTCTGGGTAGGTATACATCAATAAGTCGCTGTGAATAGAAGCGCTCATAAAATGCATCCATTGCAGGCACTGTGATTTTAGTTTTAGCTCAGTTGGGATAAGCTGCTTGTCGATGTGCTTTTCAGCAAGGTACTGAGAAATTGCAGCGCTTTCAAATAAGGTAAAGTCGTCGTCAACGAGGGCTGGTACTTGTCCGGCAGGGCTTAGTTTTAAGTATTGTGCACTACGGTTGGCGTTTTTTTTGATATCCACCAGTTCAAGTTGATAAGGCTCACCAATGAGTTCTAATAAAATATGAGGCGCAAGGCTCGCACTTTGTGGATAGTAAAAGAGTGTATACATAATTCACCTAATGTTAGGTCACGTGTATCACTCAGGAACAGGGCATAAAATAACAGTGATCACGTGAAGTTAGTTTAATACCAATGTAATAATTGCAATGTTATTGGTATCCAAAATCGGCTCCTTCTTCGCTGTCTCCTATTCAACCTTAGGTGAGGGTTGAGGTTTTCACAAATAAAAATGCCAGCAAATGCTGGCATTTAGATAATTTTAAAGTATTAGCTACGGATTGTAGTAGATAGGAGAGTTAGGTCCAACTGGTAGACCAAAGCCAAATACCCACACGTAGAATAGTGCTACCCAGCCTATAAAGAAGAACATGCTGTACGGCAACATAGTTGCTACTAATGTACCTATACCCATGTCTTTTTTGTATTTCGTCGCAACCGCTAATATCAAACCAAAGTAGCTCATCATGGGAGTGATAAGGTTAGTAACTGAATCTCCAATACGGTACGCTGCTTGAATGGTTTCCGGCGCATAGCCGATAAGCATAAGCATTGGAACGAATATCGGTGCCGTGACAGCCCATTGAGCTGATGATGAACCAAGGCTTAGGTTAACTAGTGCACACATGAATATAAACAGTACGAATACTTCAGGGCCAGTTAGGTTTAGCGCCTGCAATAGTGCTGCGCCATTTATTGCAAGGATTGTACCTAGGTTTGTCCACTTAAAGAATGCAACAAACTGAGCGGCAAAGAATACCAACACGATATACATGCCCATAGAGCTCATGCTTTTACTCATTGCATCAATAATGTCGCGGTCATTTTTCATGGTGCCAACCACACGGCCGTACACAAAACCCGGAATAGCAAAAGTAACAAAGATAAATACCACGATCCCTTTTAAAAATGGTGAGCCCGCTACCTCGCCTGTTACCGGATGACGTAAAATGCCATCTTCTGGCACTATGGTTAAGGCAAGTAAAATGCTTACTACGAGTAGTGATACGCCCGCCCATTTGAGGCCTGATTTTTCTTTTGCAGAAAGCTTCTCGATATTGTTTTCACTTAAATCAACGCTGGCTTCTTTAGGGTCGTATTTCCCTAAACGTGGCTCTACGATTTTCTCAGTGACTAAGGTTCCCACGATGGCAATTAGGAATACTGAAATCATCATGAAGTACCAGTTCGCTTCAGGTCCTACTTGGTAAGTTGGGTCAATCATCTGCGCAGCAGGCGTCGTAATACCAGCTAATAGCGGATCGATTGTGCCAAGCAATAGGTTTGCGCTGTAGCCACCAGATACGCCAGCAAATGCAGCGGCTAAACCGGCAAGCGGATGTCTACCGAGGCTATGGAAAATCATTGCGGCAAGCGGAATAAGTACAACGTAGCCAAGTTCTGATGCGGTGTTAGACAAGATAGCAGCAAATACAACCATGAACGTAACAAGGCGTTTTGAAGCGCCCATTACCATGCCGCGCATTGCAGCTGATAGCATGCCTGAGTGTTCTGCAACACTAACCCCTAGTAATGCAACAAGTACGGTGCCAAGTGGTGCAAAGCCAGTAAAGTTAGTCACAAGACCAGTCACAATGCGTTGCAAACCCTCTGCACTCATTAAGCTTACGACTTCAATGACACCGTCGGGGTCGCGACCTGCGGAGCCTTCTGGGCGAGGATCGATGGCAGATAGCCCCATCCAATCGGCAATACCACTAAATACCACGATGGCGATACAAAACATTGCAAACAAAGTAATAGGGTGGGGAAGCATATTCCCTAAGAACTCAACAGTTGCCAAGAAGCGATTGAATAATCCCCCTTTTTGCCCCTGTTGGTCCTGACTATCAGCTTGCGTCTCTACAGCATTTGACATAGCTAAATTCTCAGTTCCAAAAAATGGCGCAACCTTAGCATTTTTTTTACATGAGATCATGCTTAAGCGGCTATTTGTCCTCTTTTTAGGGTGAAAGGCGGAACATTGTGCAAAAACGGATCAGTTAGAATAGCTTAAGCTGATTTTTATCAGAACTTGCTTGTTTTTTGCGTCCACGACTTGAGCGACGCCTTGAAGCGTGAGTATGAAGCACTCTGCCTGTTTCATCTTTATCTAGATGTTGCTTATAAAATGCGGAGATTTTTTCACGGGCAATTTTTGCTGCGTCATCGGGTAATATAGCAGGGCGCTGATATTGGTCTTCTTTTAAGCTGGTATAAAACCAAGGTGTATGCAAGTAATGCGTTGGAACGTGATTAAGCTCAGGAATGTAGCGGCGAATAAATTGGCCTTCTGGATCATATTTTAGCCCCTGCGTTATGGGGTTATAGATGCGAAACGGATTTATCCCAGTAGTGCCTGACTGCATTTGTACCTGAGGATAGTGGATCCCAGGTTCATAATCTATAAATAGAGTGGCAAGTCTTGCTGCTGGTTGTTTCCAATCAAGCCATAGATGATAGCTTGAAAACGCCATCAACATTGCGCGCATGCGAAAGTTTATCCAGCCTGTGGCGATCAGCATTCGCATACAGGCATCAATAAAGGGGACGCCCGTGTTGCCGTGAGCCCAAAGTTCATAACGTTGCGTATTAAATTCACTCGCACGCATATCAATTAAGGATGCATGCACAGCGCGCTCAGCATAAAGCGGTTCTGATTCGAGCTTTTGCACAAAGTGGCTATGCCAGTAAAGCCGTGATAAGAAACCGCTCTTATTGCGTTTTGAGTCAACATTTAATTCAAGAGTTTGTTGTAACACATCCCTGAGGCTTAGCACGCCATAGGCCAAATACGGACTGAGTCTGGAGCTACTGGTTACGGCTTTTACCGGGCTTGAGATACCAAATAAATAGTTGTCTATCCTATGATTAAAAAAGCTATTCAAGGTTTGCTGCGCGGCTTTGAGTCCACCTAATTGTGGCTTTGGGGCTGAGTTGCTGTCATTCCCAGGGTAGTCATTTAAAAGTGCAATACCACTATGCTGTTGCAGCAGTGGATTGATTTTTGAAGGCGTTGGTAGGCAGTCGCTTTGCAGCCAGTCCTCGGCTTGCTGTTGCCACTTATCACGATTAATTTTTCCCCTAAATACGGCTTGTTGGCGATATTCTTCATACGATACGTGTCGTTCTTTGCACCAGGCAATAACACGCAAATCGCGCTCAAATGTCCATGTATTCCCCGTTTCTTGATGGCAATAAAGGGTTGCGATCGCGATGTGCTGATGGATCTTTTCAAGTATTTCAATGATATCACCCTGGCGAATCGTCAGCGTGCCACCTAAAAGCTGCAGCTGCTCTGCAAGGCTTAGCAGCGACTCCTTCAAAAATTGAAATTGTCTTTCGCTGGTATCGGGGAGCTGCCAGTATTCAGGTTCGATAACATACAATATCAGGGTTGGTCTGCCATTATTACACGCTTCGTAAAGTGGTCTATGGTCGGACACTCTTAAGTCACGTTTGAGCCAAACGAGGTTAATCATCTAACACACCCTTAAACAATAAAGGGTAGCGGCGTAGGCGTTTTCCTATGTAGTCGTCGGCGAGGATCTGCTGGCAAATTCGCTCTACATCATCGTCCACCGCAAACACCCAATCAAAGCGCTCAATGGCGAGCAAAAAGCCACGTTTTAAAAAGCGTTGCTGGCGAAATTCATCGCAGTTCTGTTTGATTATCTTGAGTTTACTTGGATTTTCCCTGAGCGCTTCGACGACCTTACTTACATATGCGCGGGTTTGTTTGCTTTCAGGGTGGGGACGTCTAACGCGACGTCCTCGGTTGGTATTTGGATATAAGCTACTCATTCGCCTCTTTAAAAATGTAATCTAGCTTCTTAATAAAATCGTCTTTGTGCTTATCTTGTTCATAATCCAAGTGATAAGTATTATGAAACCCAGAGCGCAGTAACACGCCACTGCCTTGCAGGTATATGGTGTAACCATCTGGATCTGAATAGGCCACTATGCCCTCATAGCGTTTACCTTCTTCGGTTACTTCACCGTGCTTTTGAATATGCTCGAACACCGTTAACAAGAACTTGCTATCTAATTCATTTTTCATTGTTCACCTCGATACTTGGAATACGCTTTCACTGTGATAGCCGATCACTTAACTAACGCTGAAATTGCCTTAAATTGCTCATTTTTGGCTGATTTTAGCCACTGAAATAAAATAGACTCTAAAGCCAAAAAGCGTGCGCCATCTGCTTGCATCTGCATTAGCGCCCAATCAGTGTGTTTTGGATTGCGTGAGCAAATACCATCGGCAACTATTACAACGTTGAAATTGTCCGCCAGCAGGTCATTGACGGTTTGTTGTACACAGATATGACTTTCGAGGCCAACCACGACGATGGTGTCGCGTTTATATTCTTGAATAGCTTGTTTGCATGATTCAACGTGGTAGGCACTAAACGCGGTTTTTTCGATAACCGGGAGATTAAATTCAAGTAAACTCGGTGCTGTATGGCCAAGCCCTTTGGGATATTGCTCAAAAATCAGTGCGGGAACAGTCAAATGTTCTGCAGCTTGTAGTAGGGTGGTTACTTGGCGCTCGATATCGCCAAATACCTCAATATGAGGACGAAATTTTTCTTGAATATCGATCACTAAGATCATGCTGTCCGAAGGTATCAAATTCATCATCTTCTCCTTAGAGATTACGTTGCAAGGCGAGCACGCGCGCTTCGCTAATACGTTATTTATTCGTTACAATGGTATACCCACTTAAAAAGTAAACGGTTTTGGCGTGAAAGTACATTTTCTTGGCACTTCTTCAGGTAGCCCATCTAAACAACGTAATATGTCGGCAGCGGCAGTAAGCTTTGAAAATACCAAAGCCTGGGTACTAATTGACTGCGCCGAAGCAACCCAGCATGCGCTGCTGCACAGTGAGTTAACCCTATATCATCTCGAAGCGATTTGTATTACCCATCTTCATGGGGATCATTGCTATGGATTACCCGGACTCATTTCATCCATGGCATTAAACTCTCGCAAAGCGCCGCTAAAATTAATTGCGCCGAGGGCCGTTATTCAGTTTGTGCAAAGCTGTTTTACACTGACAGAGGTGAGACTAAGTTTTGACTTAATCACCATCGCCCTTGAAGAAATAAACGATAAGCTACAGCTTGAATGTTGCGATATCGAAACCATAGCGCTACAACACAGAGTGCCCAGTGTTGGCTATAAGCTCACGGAAAAATGTATTCCTCGCAAGTTAAAAATAGATAAACTTCAGCAAGATGGCATTGCGTCTGGCGGCCACTACAACCTGTTGCAAAAGGGTCAAGACGTAGAATACCAAGGCCGACTTTTAACCTCAGATGACTACAGTTTTTATAGTTGGCAACCTCGAGTTGTAATAATTTGTGGTGATAACGAAAAGCCCGGCTTGCTATCGCAGATGATAAAAGGGGTCGATTTGCTTGTTCATGAAGCTACCTTTACCGCTGCTGATCTTCATAAAGTAGGTTTTCATACAGGACATAGCGATGCCAAGCGCATCGCTCAATTTGCACAATTACATCAAGTGCCGATGCTCGCGCTCACTCATTTTAGCGTGCGCTATCATGGCGAGGGCATGCTGCAGCCTCTTATTGAAGAGGCCAAGTTGCACTTTAGCAATGCACTCATCATTGCAGAGGATGGTCTGATTGTAGACATTCCAAAGCAAAAGCAAGTTGAGTGTGTAACAGCTTAGCTCTGGGATTGCTCGCAAAACCAACGCCAATCGGCTACGACTTGCTCGCTGTAATGACTGGCCGATTTGACCAATTCATCGATGAGACTAGGCAAAATGGCTACGGCATCCTCTTGAAATTGTAAGGAGCGTCTATCTGCTCGCATATGTGAAAGGGCAAGTGCTTCACCGCAAGCCTCTGCATATTGGCTAAAGCCCGACTTAGTCGCTGCACGTTTACCGATGGTGATGTCTTCTGGGTCTATACCAACGCGAGCATGATGGCGCGAGCGTACCAGCCAGTGACTGCCTTGCCACAGTGCATTATCTAAAATGAGATCGGTACGGCGCTGCATTTTTCTTTGACTGTTGACGGTTAAGTGTGCGGGATCTAAGCGATTCACAGGGCTTAAACTTGCAAAGTAAGCAAGAGGCGAAGCGAGTTGCTGTTGTTTTACCTCCACAATGTGGCATAGCGGCAAAATATCTTTAGTGGGCTTTTGTACGTTTGGGCCAACCAACAAATAATATCTGCTCAGATGCAATGAGCCTGTGCCTTGGTCGATACGCTCAACACAATCTAAAATTTCGTCATCAACATAGGGCGCGAAGTGATGAATAAGGTTTTCTTTTAAATCGGGGTCAAGTTGCTTAAACTTCAGTTTGTCTTCGCGAAAACGTAGCGGCTTAATGCTGAGGTCGATTTCCTTTGCGAGCGTGCTTTTTATCGTAAACGCGGCGCCACCCGCCATTCTTTGCAACCCTTTTTGCCATCGTTTATGCAGTATATGATTATTATCAAATTCGGTTAAGCCTGTGTTGCTATCGACCTTATGCTCCAGCGACAACTGACAGGCTTTTAGGTAACTGTGTAAAAAGTCCAATTGTGCTTGGGCAACTAGCTCTTTACTGACCAAAGGTTTACTTCGGTCTTTAATATCCTGAGCTTGCTCTTGAATACGCCCACCTTCTAGTTGGGTAAGCGGTAAACTCACTAAAAAGCGAAACAGGTCCCATACAGCGTGTCCGACGCAGGCGTCATCGAAGTCATTAGGTTCAAAAATTAGGGTATCGCCGTGGCTGCCTTCTTCACTATGAAAGCCAAAATTGCCCGTATGACAATCGCCCATTACGTAGGTGAGTGGCAGGCTGGTGGCCGCTTCAGGTAACTGTAATTGTTGCTCCAGTAAGTCCTTATACATAAGCGCGGCACTACCACGGAAGAACCGAAATGGACTGAGTCTCATTTTGTCGAATTTACTGCACTCATTGCTTACGTGAATGCCTTCACGCTCATTAAAGTAAGATGCAAGATAGTCGTGACGATTCATGGATTAGTCCTCCCTTTGAATAATACCCAATTGAGATTTTGCCAGTTTTACAACGGCTTTATCGATAGGTGGGGGACTAGTATCAACCCCCTTACTTAGTGCTTCGACAATGGTTTTCATCACTTGTACGCGGGCATACCATTTATGTTCCGCGAGGATCAAATGCCATCCCGCTAAATTTGTATCGGTTTTAGCAAACATATTATCAATTGCTTGCTCATAATCTTGTCGCTTTTGGCGGTTGCGAATATCTTCTTCCGTTAGTTTCCAGCGCTTATACGGATTATTTAAACGCTCTGTAAAGCGCTTGAGCTGTTCATCTTCGCTAATGTGTAAAAATAGCTTAACAATGCGGACGTTATCATCTGTTAGCAGACGCTCAAATTCATTGATTTCTTGATAGGCGCGGTGCCACTCTTGCTCACTAGCAAACCCTTCAACCCGTTCTACCAACACTCGGCCGTAATATGAACGGTCAAAAATAGTCATAGTACCCCGAGGAGGTAGCTTAGTTTGAAACCGATAAAGGTAATGCCGGCCTTGTTCCTCAGGCGTTGGTTTTGCGATTGGGTAGACCTTAACGCCGCGCGGATCGAGCTGTTCTGTCATGCGGCGAATAGCGCCTCCTTTACCAGCCGCATCCCAGCCTTCAAACACTAAAATAGCGCGCTTCCCTTGATGAAAATAGGCTTGTTGCACATGTAATAGCTGGGTTTGCCAGTACTTTAACTCGCTTTTGTAGTGTTTTTTTGAATCAATAGCAGGATGTGTCATGGGAGGCTTAACACTTAGCCCGCGATTTAGCGCCTTTATTTCTGATACATAACTGGTCATGCTAACTCCTTTAATCGCCTTTGGTTAAGTTGGCCCCGTTGTTGTCAAAGTGCTGTTCAACGCGAAAATATTACCGCACCAACTAACTTTTGAGCGTGTTAGAGTAACCTAGAGTAAACTCTACAGGGACTTTTTGACAATGATATGTCATACCATTTTGTCTTACACTTCCTTAATTTGAGGGAGCTAATCGGGCGCTAACGGCGTTAAAAACTTCTCATCATTTAGAACAGGCAAATAGCAAAATTTTTCCTTGATTGAATAACTGACTCCATCAGTATAAAATCTACCCCGAATAATATCTCGCGCTCATTGATGAGTAGCAAATTGCATTGATGAGGAACAACCGGAATAAACAAGGAAGGATTGGCATGAAGCCTTTTGACAAATGCCCTGCGCTTATGCAAGACGCACAGCAAGGTACATTCGATGATTCACTTTTTCAGTCAGATTCAGACGTAAAAAATTCGGCACAACCAACCAGATTGCCGATGGCTAAAGTGCCCACCATCATTCTTAAAGCACTTAACCCCCATCACACCGACTATATTCGTATTGACCCAAAAGAAGCTCGTTACTGGCATGGTGGACTTCATCACCATGACGATAGACAACTACTTGTTATTTCAAATAACCAAGCACAACGTCTCAAAACGGTTTCTCAAGGCAATATAAAGGAGATCTTTGCGTTTATTAAAAAGTCAGCGCTTGAGGCTAAAGTGGAAGGTCAGTTCGGTTCTGGTGGCAGTAAAGGCTTCTCGGGTGGGGCGGGAGAGTTAAGCCAAAACGGTGCACATTTAGGTGCCGCAGCTAAATATGCTGCTACAAGCGATTACTCAAAAAATGATGGTGTGGGCTTCAATAGTAGCCAAGGAGCAGGTACAACGCGCCCGTCAATGGGTAAGAGTAACGCTGGCATTCAAAAAACACCCACTAAGCTAGAAAGTACAGCACAACCCATAGATACTATTGCGCCATCTGTCATTATTGGTCAACCTAATCCAAAGCAAATCGTAAAACTAGAGCAAAACCAAGCCACTAAAAGACGTTTTGCAAATCATGTATTAGGGCCGGGAGAAACTGCCGCGAGTGTTGTCGAGCAGTATACTGGCACACCAAATGAAAGCCGTATATATGGCTTCAACCATCCTCAGTTTACTATAAAAAATCCTCCCAAAGCGGGTGATAAAGTCAGGGTGAATACCGGCTTTGACGTACTAGTTAAAGGACAATTCTATAATAGCAACAGCGTTAACCTAATCTGGAAAGGGCCAACGTCGGGTTCAAAATCAGCCATATTGGAGCAAGTGAATGGCAACTACATACCAGACAGAGGTTATGATTGGGAGTTGGCGCTACCGCTTGTGGCGGGGGAATACACATTAACCGCTGAAGCCGGAGGTGCGACGCACTCCGTGAGTTTTTCGGTTGAAGAATCTGAAGACCAACAGGAAATTATTGATTTTATATATATTCCAGAAGATAACAGCTTTATAGCGGTCACGCAGTCACTTGCCGATATTTTAGAGCAAGAAATGGAAGTACTTAACCCTCCCATGGAGCAGCTAAAGCAAGCGCTGGCTGGACAACAAGACCTCTCGAAGCAAGATGATAAAGTAATTGACGCAAAAAAGGCGTTAAACGAGACCCTAAAACCACTTGTTTCAGGCCCTACCGCTAATAAAATTACCGAAGTCATTGGCTTTAAAGGCCGAAAGTATACCTATGTGCGCAGTGATAAAATCGCCAATCATACTAGACGCTATAAAATTGATACGGACATTCGAAACGGTCGTCGTTTTAGCGATGCGAATGGCAACTTAGACCGTAGCAAACTGAACAAAGCGCTTAAAAATGATTTGAGCAAGCTAAAGGTCAATTTTAAGTATGATAAGAAGCTTGTCGACACGTATACAACCATATGGGGCGAATGGGCTAGGGAGCTAAATGAAGATCTAAAGATAAAAAGGTTTGAAAAAAGCGACTATTTTGATGCCAGTGCAGAGGCGCGATTAATGCGCTATACCCATGGTGCAGGCATTGCTGCAAACTTTAGCCCAAAGGATGGTGTCTTTTCATTTCAAGCTGATGCCAAAGTCGATTTTGCAGTCGGTGAAGCAAAAGCTGCAATGAGTGGTTACTACCCTAATAAAAATGGGTATGAATTTAAGTTTATGATGCCACTTAAAAATACGACCAAAGAGCGTGAGATAAACTTAGGCGCGATCCGATTAAATGCGACCATTGCCCTTTTTGGCTATGCAGGAGCGAAATTACAAGCGGCGGCAAATGTAGGCTGTACAGTAAAGCAAGGTAAAATGATGCTTGAGGGATTAACCCCTGAACAAGTAAAAGCACTTAGCCGCGCCGATCGCAAGTTTGAACCTGTAAAAGGCGAGCTGAGCGCATTTGCTGGGGTATCCGCAGGCTGTGAGTTAACAGGTGCTTTGCAATGGGATAACCCAGAAAAATCTGGTAAATCTAGTTTTTGTGATTTAGCTAAACTAGGTGGAAAGGCAGAAGGCGCATTTGGCGCCGGTGCACACGCCGGGTGTTTTATTGGTTATGAAGACGGAAGGTTTATACTTCGCGCGAAATTGGGACTTATCTGGGGCGTAGGTGCTGGTGGAGAATTAGTCTGTGAGATAGGTGTAGATGAAATTGTCACGCTTGCCCAATTTGTTTATCACCAGCTTAAAAATAATGATTATGATTACCTTGAATTTATCCAAGAAGATGCTTTTAAAGTATTATACAAAGCAGTATCTATGCACATAGCAACAGGTGATGAAATTATTAATTTCGTAGGTTCTAGTGTTCGTCAAGTCGATACATGGTGGCGAGGAACTGTTTTAATCCATGAGCGCGCGAAAGATATGATGGATAATATTCTACAAAAGCCCGAAATGTTAAAATTTACGGTGCCTGAAGCTAAGGGAGCAATGCTAAATTTACTTGCTAATCCAAATTTAGCGAATTTAATTGACTCTGATGCATACAGCTGGTCCGGCTTAAATGAGCGACGTGAAAATGCGATTATTATTGTACTTAAGCATATTCTTTGCACAGAGGAATTAGACGAAGTATTGCAGCATATGGGAGAGGGCGGTGAAAAATGCAGCCGAGAAGAGGGATTATCTCAGCTTAATAGTATTTTAGAAGGCGCTCAGCAGCATGAATTTGATGCATGGCGACGCAAACTACCAAGTCGAGCACGCTCCGGTTCGGTTGCCGTCGCGATGCTTAATATTAGTCCATTTGTAGCACTTGCATAACAGCGTAATAGCAACCAAAGTTAGCTACTTTGGTTGCATATCTAGCGGTGTAGGTTGATTTAGTACGCATCTAAACCCGATGTCCCTATAGCTAGTGTTCAGTTCATTAGACTCTTGCCGAGTATAAACATTGCTGCCACGTGGCGACTCCATGAAAGTTCCGCCTCGCATAACCTTTTTTGTGCCTTCTTTTGGTCCTTTGGGATCCTGCTCTGGGGAGTTTTGATAGTAATCCTCAGCCCACCAGTCATTAACCCATTCAATCATATTGCCACTTAAGTCATAAAATCCCAATGGGTTAGCGGGGTATGTGCCGGAGGGTTCCGCATAATCAGTATTTAGTTCATAATTCCGACCTTCTTCTATCCGCCCGTTATCTGTGGCAAAAAGAATATTCTCGCCACGGTTTCGTGCTGCAAATTCCCATTGTGCTTCTGTTGGTAAATCAAAGGGGAGTTGTGTGAGTTTCGCCAGCCATAAACAATAGTTTTTTGCGCCATACCAACTTACTCCAGCAGGGAATTCAGGGGCGCGCCAAATTTCATCTTTATCCCATTCTTCCCACACGGTTTTTGGTAGGTCATTTACTGCGGTATGTAAATCAAAATCGCCATAGCTTACCTCATAAGCGCCCATCGAATAGCTGGTAAGGGTCACCTTATGAGCGGGTTTATTATCGCGGGCTATGGTCCAAGGCAAGTTATTAGGACCTCCACCATCGCCCATCATAAAACTGCCGCCTTCAACAAACACCATTTGGGCTTTTGTGCGCTCAATCAGTATTTGCACTTGTTTGTCTTGCTCGCCAGTAAGCGCGTCTATTTGTTGGCCAAGGTCGTCACACCCGCTCATTACCAAACACAGTACTGCGAGGCTGGGAACGGTTGTGTATTTATTGGTGATAATATTGCGGCGATTAATGTTGGCAAAGTGGGGGAGTGAATGTATCCGTTTATTTTCCATATGGTGACTTTCCTATGTTACTTATTTATCCTTAGTGCAGCTCAAGCATACCAAGCGTACAGGCGAAATCAAAA